>JADJLJ010000001.1:2100000-2357667 GCA_016710165.1 Chitinophagaceae bacterium
GCGATGTGATCGGAAGCGGGACGGTTGGTACAGGCTGTTTTCTTGAGCTGAACGGAACCGGGAAATTAAATGACCCAAATTATACCGAACAATGGCTGCAGGAAGGCGATGTGGTGGAAATGGAAATAGATGCCCTGGGAAAACTAAGCAATACCATTGTTAAGGATGAAAGTGATTTTTCAATTTTAGCGCTGAAGAAAGTTTAACCGCAAAGACGCTAAGGCGCAAAGTAAATGACCAGGGAAAAATATAATGAATTGGCTGCACAAATTGTTGATGCATGCTTTCATGTTCATAAAGAATTAGGTCCTGGTTTGTTGGAATCTGCCTATGAATATTCATTGCTAAAAGAGTTTGAGTTAAGAAACATTATTGCCTGTAACCAGGTCCAGGTAAAATTATTTTATAAAGGGCATGATACAGGAAAATACTATGTAATAGATATATTGGTTGAAGGAGAAATAGTGATCGAAATTAAATGTTGTGACACAATACCCCCTGTTTACACAGCCCAGATAATCTCTTATTTAAAATTATCACAAAAGAAGTTAGGTTTTTTGGTTAATTTCCATGTGCCACTTATTAAAGATGGCATCAAGCGATTTGTAAATGATTTTTAAACTTAGCGGCTTTGCGCCTTCGCGGTAAAAAATGACAATCACCTTAAAAGACCTGAAACCCGCCGATGTTCAGAACTACCTGCAGCACGCCATTGCTCCCAGGCCCATCTGTTTTGCTTCTACCGTTGATAAGGCCGGTAATGTAAATCTCAGCCCTTTCAGTTTTTTCAATTTATTCTCTTCCAACCCACCCATTGTTGTTTTCTCCCCGGCAAGAAGGGTAAGGGACAATACCACCAAACATACTTTGCAGAATGTACTGGAAGTGCCTGAGGTTGTAATTAATATGGTAGATTATGATATGGTGCAGCAAACATCACTTGCCAGTTGTGAGTATCCGAAAGGCACCAATGAATTCATCAAAGCCGGTTTTACGGAAGAGAAAGCTACCCTTGTTACCCCGCCAATGGTAAAGGAAAGCAAAGTAAAACTGGAGTGCAGGGTCATAGAAGTTAAACCGCTTGGAACAGAAGGCGGCGCCGGAAACCTGGTGCTCTGTGAAGTGCTTCGCATGCACATAGATGAAAGCATCCTGGATGCGCAGGGGAAGATCGATCAAACCAAACTGCACCATGTGGCCCGGCTTGGCGGCGACTGGTATTGTAAGGTGGATGAAACAAACCTGTTTAAGGTAGCCAAACCGAATACACAACTGGGCATTGGCCTGGATGCCTTACCCGAAAGCATCCGCAGGAGCAACGTACTTACTGCCAACAACCTGGGCCAGCTGGCCAATGTGCATGAAATGCCCTTTGTGGATCCCGCTTTTACAGATGATAAACTCAAAAATATCATCCAGTATTATGCCATCAACCCCGATGATATGGATAAGGAACTGCACCGCTATGCCAAAGAATTACTGGATGCCGGTAAGGTGAACGAGGCCTGGCAGGTATTGCTGGCTGATTATTGATCATAATATTCCGCCAAATACTTTTTTCAACAGGTCCGTTGTTCTTGCCGCAAAATTTGAACGGATATTCTTTTCTTCCTTTGCCACCAGGTCAAACAGGGCATTGGTTGCTTTCATCGTTACATAACCGGTAAGGTCAGGATTTATTTTTTTTACCAGCGGAATGCTGTTGTACTTATTAACCATATCTCCATAATATTTTGTTGCATTTACTTTATCCAGCGAGGATCTAATGACCGGTGTAAAAGCCGCAATCAACTGTTCGGTTGTTTTCTCCCTGAAAAAATGGGTAGCGCTGGTATCGCCGTTCCTTACCAGGCCGATCGCATCCTGGATACTCATGTTCTTAATGGCGTTCGCAAATATGGGTTTGGCATAACCTGCTGCATCTTCTGCCCCACGGTTTATCTGTAAAATGGCTTTATCAACCATACTGCCCAGGCCTATATCCCTCAATGTATTCTCGACCCTGCGGGCATCTTCGGGAATCAGTATTTTATAAAAGGCATCTTTAAAAAACCCGTCTTCTTTATTCAGTTTTAACACAGCCCCCGCAAGTCCCTGGCTCAATGCTTCTTTGATCCCATCAGCCGCTTCCGCTTCGGTGATCCCGGTTGACTGGGGAATTTGCTTTATCACTTCACAGCCGTAAAAAAGAGAACAGATCAGCAGCCCGGTAAATATTCTTTTCATTTTTTTTATTTTACTAAAGGTAAACAAGTTTCCTGCCAAAGTATAAAGTGCAGGAAAACGGTAGTATCCTGTTTTGAATATTTTGTGACCTGTCATGCTGAGGAACGAAGCATCTCAGGTTAAGGAAACGATCCTGATCAGGAGATCCTTCGTTCCCTGCCTACCGGCAGGCAGGCTCAGGATGACAATCATTCAAAACAGGGCACTACCAAGAAAACACACCAGATGGCTGATTGCGATGTATAAAGTATCTTTGCCGCCATTGCCACATGAGGCAGGACCTATAAATACTATGAGCACACAACATTTATCAGAGCAGGAGATCATCCGCAGGGAGAAACTGGCAGAATTGAATAAACTGGGCATTGATGCCTACCCGGCAGCCTTGTACCCGGTTAATATAACATCGGTTGATATAAAAGAGAACTACAAGGGCGACGAGAACAAAGCCGGTTTTGCTGATGTATGCATTGCAGGGAGAATTATGAGTGTTCGTGATATGGGCAAGGCAAATTTTGCCGTGATACAGGACAGTGTGGGTAAAATACAGATCTATATCAAACAGGATGATATCTGCCCCGGTGATGATAAGACCCTGTTTCAAACCGTTTGGAAAAAGTTGCTGGACATTGGCGACATCATCGGCATCAAAGGATATGTGTTCACCACAAAGACAGGTGAGACCTCCATCCACGTAAAGGAATTCACCCTGCTTACCAAAGCATTGCACCCATTACCCATCGTAAAGGAAAAAGACGGCGAAGCCTTTGATGAAGTGACCGATCCTGAATTCCGTTACCGCCAGCGCTATGCCGACTTAATTGTGAACCCTGCTGTAAAAGAGACGTTCATCAAGCGTACCAAAATGGTGAATGCCATGCGTGATTTTTTAAATGAGCGTGGCGCCCTGGAAGTGGATACCCCGGTTTTGCAAAGCATACCCGGCGGCGCTGCAGCAAGGCCGTTCACTACGCATCATAATGCCCTGGACATACCCATGTACCTCCGCATTGCCAATGAACTGTATTTAAAAAGACTGATCGTTGGTGGGTTCGATTGGGTATATGAATTCAGCCGCAACTTCCGCAATGAAGGAATGGACCGTACGCATAACCCCGAATTCACTATTCTTGAATTTTATGTGGCATACAAAGATTATGAGTGGATGATGGAAACAACCGAACAGCTTCTGGAAAGGGCAGCCATGGCAACCAACAGCAAGACCAAAGTAACGGTTGGCGGGAAAGAGATCGACTTCAAAGCGCCGTACAAGCGGGTGACCATGTATGATGCCATTAAAGAACATACCGGTTTTGACATCAGTTCCATGGATGAAGCAGGCATCCGGGATGTGTGCAGGCAACTGCATATTCATACCGATGAGAAGATGGGCAAGGGCAAACTGATCGACGAGATCTTTGGCGCCAAATGCGAAGGCAACTACATACAACCTACGTTTATCACCGACTACCCGGTAGAGATGAGCCCGCTTACCAAAAAGCACCGCAGTAAACCCGGGCTGGTGGAACGTTTTGAACTGATGTGCAACGGCAAGGAAATTGCCAATGCCTACAGCGAGCTGAACGACCCCATTGAGCAGCGGGAACGATTTGAGGAACAGACCAAGCTGATGGAAAGGGGCGACGACGAAGCCATGTTCATTGATTATGATTTTTTACGTGCCCTTGAATACGGGATGCCACCCACCAGCGGCATCGGTTTTGGCATCGACCGCATTGCCATGCTGCTCACCGATCAGCATTCCATACAGGACGTGCTGTTCTTCCCGATGATGCGTCCAGAGAATATGGAATAATTTTTTTTATATTCAGAACAGGCTGCTGTAAAAAAATACAGCAGCCTGTTCTTTTTTTACACTAAATCATATCCGCCCATCAATTTATCCAAAAGTATTCTCCCAAAAAAACTACCTTCCACTTTCAAAAATCAAACAACCAGAACATGATAAAATTCAGAAAACAGGCCGCTGCCCTTGCAGTGGTAATTATTTTCAGCTTTGCTGCACAGGCACAAAAGAAAGACCTGGGAAATGACCAGTATTTCAAAAGTAATTTCAAAGGCATCACACAGACCCTGCCCTCGGTAGCAAGATGGCTGGATGACAGTCACCTTATTTTAAGGCGTGACGGCAAGAATTATGTGATCGACTGCAAGACCGGTACTGAAACAGAAGCCACCGAAGCAGATATGAAAACAGAGGCCAGGCCGGACAAAACAACGGCGTATCTTAAATCGGGCGATGTGTATGCAAAAGTGGCCGGTACCGAGATCCAATTAACGAATGACAAGGGTAAAAAAGCAAACCCCACGCTTAGTCCCGATGGCAACTATGTTGCCTTTACCAAAGACAATGACCTGTATGCTGTAAACATCACTACCAAAAAAGAAACCAGGCTTACCACCGACGGCAGCGAAACCATCCTGAACGGTTATGCAAGCTGGGTATATATGGAAGAGATCCTGGGGCGCCGTTCCCAGTACCGGTCTTTCTGGTGGAGCCCGGACAGCAAACACATTGCTTTTTTCCGGTCGGATGATGCTCCCGTTCCGGTATTCACCATTACAGATGCCAATGGCCTGCACGGGATTGTTGAGAAAGAACGGTATCCAAAAGTAGGCGATCCAAACCCGGAAGTAAAAGTGGGTGTGGTAAAACCGGATGGCGGCAATATCGTATGGGCCGACTTCAACCCGAAAGGCGACCAGTACTTCGGCCTTCCGTACTGGATGCCCGACGGAAGTGCTTTATTGGTGCAATGGATGAACCGCCTGCAGGATAACCTGGTCATTTACGAAGTGAGCACAACCACCGGCGCTAAAAGAGAATTTTATAATGAAAAACAAAAAACATGGATCGACCTGGATGATGCAGGCGAGCGCATCTATTTTATGAAGAATGGTACGGGGTTCATCCTGTTCAATGATGCCAGCGGCTGGAAGCATATGTATTTCCACGACATGAAGGGAAAACTGGTGAATGCCATTACCGCCGGAAAATTCACCGTAACGGACCTGACGTACGTGGACGAGAAAAAAGGCGTTGTTTACTTCACCGCAAGAAGCCTGGAGAACACGGCCCGGAATGATTTCTACCGGGTGAATATCAATGGCAAGAACATGGAGCGGCTTACACTGGGTGAGTATAATAATTCCATCAACCTGTCACCGGATGGTTCTTATTTTGTTACTACATACTCCAACGCCACCACGCCGCCCAGGATGACGCTGATAAGCAATAAAAGAAAGATCATAAAAGAACTCGGTGACAGTAAAGGACCCGAGTTTGATACGTACAACCTGGCCAAAACAGAAATTGTACGTGTAAAAAGCGATGATGGTTTGTATGACCTGCCCATGAAAGTGACCTGGCCGGTAAATATGGATAAAAGTAAAAAGTACCCTGTGCTTATTTCTGTTTACGGCGGACCCAATGCCGGAACCGTAATGGATACCTGGGGCCTGGGCGGCAACCAGCAATGGTATGCCAAAGAGGGCTTGATACAGGTTTCGATGGACCACCGGGCCAGCGGCCATTTTGGTAAAGAAGGGGTGAACTATATGTACCACAACCTGGGCTACTGGGAAATGAAGGATTACAGCACGCTGGTCAAATGGCTGATCGCAAACGGAAGTGCCGATGCTTCAAAGATCTGCATTACCGGGTTTAGTTACGGCGGATACATGAGCTGCTATGCACTCACCTATGCAAGTGATGTTTTCACCCATGGCATGGCGGGTGGCAGTGTTACCGACTGGACATTGTATGACTCTCATTATACCGAGCGTTTCATGGGTACTCAGGCCAACAATGCCGAAGGATATAAGAACAGCTCTGTTTTGACCCATGCAGATAAATACAAGGGTGTACTTCAGATCGTTCACGGTATGATTGATGATAATGTGCATATGCAGAACAGCATCCAGTTCATCAGCAAACTGCAGGACCTGAAAAAAGACTTTGAGTTCATGCCTTACAGCGGCGGACGGCATGGATGGGGTGGAAACAAGGGGGTACATTTCCAGAACCTGAAAACAAAATTCATTTATAAATATTTACTGGAAAAAGAGGCCCCCAAAGAAATGATCAGGTAAGCATTATGGCCTTATAAATAAAACCCCGTTCCTGTAACGGGGTTTTATTTATGGCCTGGTTTATCCTGTTTTCTTTCTGTTTACTTTATTTCTGAACGTAAGGTAATCGAGGAAGTAGATCACCCGTACCGAAAGGCTGTTGAACTGCTGGCCATTGATCGTATTGGTAAGGTTCTTTGCGTAGTTCTTTTCAAACTGGCGGTTGAAACTTTCGCCAATATCTTTCCACACGATGCTGAAGAAACTTCCCTGGGCAAACTGCCAGTTGTACACCATGTCCACGCTTAGGTAATTATAATTCTGCCTTACATTTTGAGTAAAGGGGCTGGTGGGTGTTTTCAGGTCGCCGTATGTATCCAGTTCATAAAACTGCAACGGGTTCACTTTACTCCAGTAATGTCTTGCCCGTAAGGTAAGGCCCATCTTGTTGGTGAAATTGTATTTGATGTTCAGAACATTCTCCACACTGTTCACATTTCTCCGGGAGAAGATAATGGTATCATACAAAGGACCCACTTTACCGGCAAAGCCGGATTGGTTGAGGCTGTTGCTTACATACATAGAACCATCCACAGAGAATTTGCTGTTGAAACGAATCTTTCCAAACAGGTTCAGGTCGTAGTTCTTCCGGTGAAATACCCCCCCTGTTCCTGCATATATGCTTCCGCCCCAGGAAAGTTTTTTTGCATAATTGCTTTCCCACCACAGGTTCACATTTATCCTTCCTTTGTTCTTAAATACGCGGCCATACGCCCTTGGTTCATAAAAATCGTTGCTGGCCGGGCCTCCATTTATATTTGCTCCCACCCACCACAGTTTTTTGGTTTGTGCATTGAAATTGAAGTTGAGACCGGCATTCTGGTACATCATGGATCTGCGGCGAAGGTTATCAATGGGAGAGACAAGCCTGCTGTACCAGAAATTGGTGTTTATCCGCAACTGGTTATACCAGCCTTTGGGTTTGGTCCAGTTATACCCGGCCCAGAAACCCTGGTCCATGGTATTGTTGTTGGTGAAATAACCAAGGTCACTTTTATCATACTTATCATTGTACAGGTCCTGCCACACATTGAAGTTGAACCGGCCACTCGTTTTACCGAAGTAGATGCTGTGGGCATAGCCGGTTGTATTCTTCCCGTCCCGGCCAAGTATGTTGCTGAAACTGACATTGCCGCCTACATTCCAGGTGTTCTTTTTATCGTTCAGGTCAAAAAGGGCAGAGGTTACGTTTGCATCATATGCATCGCCGCTGCGCCATACATTTGTGTTCACCAGAGAAATGCTGCTGTTGTGTTTCAGGGTCTGGTCCAGAACAAAAACATTGTAATTGGTCAATGGCATGCTTTCTTCTTTACGGGTGGCATCGGTAACCTTATCCCTGAATTTTGTGTATTGCCGCTGTGTGATGGCATTCAGAACACCCACGCCCAATCCCTTTTGGGTACGGCCGCTTATCTTGGTTGCATTCAATATCTTGGCCTGTGCCGGGTCTTCCACCACGGTTTCGGATGGTTGTGCTGAATTCCATTTCCGGTACCTCGATTCAATACCTATCCGCCTGCTGTAAAAAGATTGCCTTTGTTGAAAAGTTCTGTACCCTCTGTAAAGAAAGCCCGGTTCTCGTTGAACTTTTGCTCAAACGGGGTAAGGTTTAAAATACGGTTGTCGGATTGAACCTGTCCAAAGTCGGGTATCAGGGTCATATCGAGTGTAAATGCCTGGTTGAGTCCGTACTTAACATCCATACCCCCATTAATGGTGGAAGAATTTTTCTTAACGCCGGCAGCAGCGGTACCATCATGATTCAGGTAGGTAGAGAAGTAGGGAGAGAATTGTAACCGCATCGGTGGCTTAATGTCTTCCAGCCCTTTGTAAAAACCTTCCTGTGTTAAAAACCCATTTGTATTCGGATCGATGGATTGCCAGAATAACTGCTGGCCGCTTTTTTGCCTGCGGCGCACAATATTCAATCCCCAATCCTGTATTTTTTTCTTCCCGAACCGGATGGCAGAGTAGGGAATGAACATTTCAAAACTCCAGCCATCGCTTTGAAGCTTGGAAGCGCTTTGCCAAACAGCATTCCAGCTGAAATCTTCACTGTTGCCATTCATATTGGGTGATACTTTCGCATCCATCTGTTCTCCCAGCGGGGTAACGAAATATTCAAACCCATTCAGTTTATCCTTATAGGTATCGAAGATCACTCCCACAAAATCATTGTTGCCAAACCCATCCCGGCCGGTCAGCTCGGCTGCGATGCTGTCCTTGTTCTTTTCATGTAAATACCCGCCAACATAAATGCCTTCGTTGTTATACACGAAGTATACCTGTGTGGCATTATCCGGGTTTTCGGGTTTAAAAGGCTCCGGCCTGAGCATGGTAAATTTATCCGCCACCGGGGCATCTTTCCAGGCAGCATCATCTAAAATTCCGTCCAGCTTAATGGGGGTTTGAATACGTTTGGCAGGCAGGATCCTTTTCTCAGTTTGGCTGTAGGCCGATGCAGTAATAAGCGCACAAAAGCATAATGCTTTCAGTTTAAAGGAAATCATGGCTATACTTTATTGGTTTGCGAATGCATCATTCATGGCGTAATGATGCAGATACGAATTTAAACGTACACGCCCCAACAAAAGTTACCGCTCATCAAAGAAAAAGGCATTTAGGAATTTATTAACATGCGAGGTTACATAAACAGGTCGTTATACAACCGGCCCCCGGGCACCACGGAATATTTATCAAGATCGGTGATCCCTTCTGCTGCCAGTACAGCTTCATCAATAAAACTGTTGCCGGTGCAGGAAGTTGAAGGCTTTGTTAAAATATAATAAGCTGCATCGGCCATGATCTCGGGGATACGGCTCATCTTCATGAGCATTTCTCCCCCCAACAGGTTATTTACGGCAGCGGTGGCGATGGTGGTACGTGGCCAGAGGCTGTTGGCTGCAATATTGTATTTTTTCAGTTCAGCAGATAAGCCGAGGGCGATCATGGTCATATCGTATTTGCTGATGGTGTACGCCAGGTGTTTTTCAAACCACTTCAGGTCCATGTTTATCGGTGGAGACAGATTCAGGATATGGGCATTGGTTCCTTTTTTAAGATGCGGGATACATGCCCGGCTCATCATAAATGTTCCCCGCACATTAATATCATACATCAGGTCAAACCGTTTGGGTTCCGTTTGCTCGGTGGGCAGCAAATTGATCGCCGAGGCATTGTTCACCAGTATATCAATGCCACCAAACCGTTCAACGGCTTTATCAACTGCATTTTGAACCTGGTCTTCAAACCGGATATCGCACTGAACGGCCAGCGCCTTTCCCCCGGCAGCTTCCATCTCTGCTGCGGCAGAAAAGATAGTGCCCCCCAGTTTGGGATTTTCTTCCACGCTTTTTGAAGCGATGACAATATTGGCTCCTTCCTTTGCCAAACGAAGGCCCATAGCTTTACCTATTCCACGGGAAGCCCCGGTGATGATGACTGTTTTATCTTTAAATGACATGGTGATCGTTTTTTCAAATGTAGCTAAAAACACCGGTTGACACCCGGTACTATTTCCATTCGCCGGCCAATGAAGAATATCCCTTAATTAAAAATGTATAATTGCTTAACCTGTTTCCAGCCCGTTCCATGGGCCGCCTGGTATAGATCGCCAGGGAACCTCCAAGTCCGTTATCATTTATTCCTCCGCCCAGCCGGAAACTCTGTCTGAAAAATTTAACCAGGGCAACGTCCTGCAGGCTGATACTGGACAATGAAAAGTCGGTATCGAGGTATTCATCCACATAAATATCAACGGTTTCATTCCGGTAGGTTAAAAAAGGTTGCCCATTCCCGGCATTGATCTTCTGTTCAAGGCCCGGGATCTTGAAAGTAAGATAGGTAAACAGGTCAGGGAATTTCAATGGCTCGTCTGAATCCAGGAAGTCGAATACATGGTTTTCTCCTCCGCCAAACAATCCGTTGACATACTTATTGCTGTATTCATCAATGGCCTTTTTGGTCTTTGCTTTTACGATGACCTCTTTCATCAGTGGTGGAGCGTTCATATCGCTCATGCTGAACGAATATGAATTTTTCAGTTTTGGGCTTATGCTGTCAGCGATCCCGACCGTTATCCACTCTGTTTCTGTTGTCCCGGGTATGAACAGGGAGTCAACAGGCGTCTCAATGGCAACCCGCAGTTTGTTTTCCTTTTTTTTCTGGCTTTGAACCGGGGAGAAGCTGAATAAAACGGAATCGGTGAAGAAAAGATTTTCTATTTTAAAGTAACCCCCGGGTTGCAGATCAGCACCATCAATAACAGGCACCCTGTTCGGAGCCCGGGCAACGTAATTGACCGATGTATCCTGCTTAGCGGCATTCAATACTTTTCCCTTTACAGTAAGAAACTGGTTCTGCAGCAGAAAATTAAAAGCATACGTACCCTTTGGAATGCTGTCGGATATTTTCAGGCTGATGGTACACCGCCCTTTTAAAAAGGGATAGCGGTATTTCCAGCGCTGCCCGGTTTTTACATTGTCGATCCACAAATGCAGTGTTTGTGCAGGCGGGTTGTTCCGGTAGGGTTCTGTATAAACTTCTATATCAATACTGTCGCCCTGTACGAAATTCTGCCTGTCGAAAATAACCACCAGTGTATCTGATCCCGATGCCTTTACATACAGGGAAGACAATACAAGCAACAGTATTGAAATTGTTATTATGGATCCTGTTTTCTTCATCCGTTAACGGATTGACCACCTTATTGAAGGGTGGCTTCGTGTGTGATATTGGATCTGAGTGTTTTTGAAATGGGGCAATTGGCCTTGGCATCCGCCACGGCTGCTTCAAACTGTTCGCTACTGATACCCGGTACTTTTGCAGAGACCGTTAAGTGTGATCCGGTGATGGCACCGTCTGCCAGGGTCACCTCACAACGGGTGTTGATCTCTTCCGGTGTAAAACCTGCTGCACCCAGTACAAAGCTCAGCTTCATGCTGAAGCAACCGGCATGTGCGGCTGCCACCAGTTCTTCCGGATTGGTACCGATGCCATTTTCAAACCGGCTGCTGTAGGAATACTGTGTTTTACTCAATACAGAGCTTTGTGTTGTCAGGTGCCCGTTACCTTCTTTTCCGGAGCCGTTCCATACGGCAGTTGCGTTTCGTTTCATGTTGTTTATTTGCCCCAGATCCGCCAGTTGGCGGAGTTTAACTTTTAAACGTCCGGGGTCTTGTTTAATGGTGATTATAAATTTATTTAAAGATCTTATTGTATTGCTCTTCCTTAAAACCCACGACCAGGTCATTCCCATGCTCCATGACCGGTCTTTTAATGATGCTGGTATTTTCCATCATGATCTTTATGGCTGCCTGCTGGCTGGTTGCTTTTACCTGTTCACCCGCCGGCAGTTCTTTCCAGGTAGTACTTCTTTTATTGAAGATAATATCCAGTCCTGCCTTCCTGCACCAATCTTCCAGTTTATTCCTGCTTATGCCTTCCTGCTTATAATCATGAAAGGAAAAAGGGATCTTGTTCTTATTGAGCCAGGCCATTGCTTTCTTCGTGGTATCACAATTCGGGATCCCGTAGATGATCACTGCTTCCATTTTAATAATCGGGTGGTTTTGGTTTTGTCTTCAGTATGGTCTCGATCTTATCCATCACTTCGGGCGTAAGCTGTTCCATTGCTTTCAGTGCTTTCAGGTTATCCAGCAGTTGTGCTTTTTTTGTGGCGCCCAGGATCGCTGTGCTTACATTCGGATTCCTGATACACCATGCGATACTGAGTGCAGCGGTGGTCATGCCCAGTTTGGCAGCCAGGTCACTGAGTTTTTTTACTTTCTTTATCTTTTCATCCATTACCCACCGCTCCTTCAGCCAGTCGAACCCTTCCAGTGCAAAGCGGCTTCCCTTCGGGATCCCGTCATTATACTTCCCGGTTAAAAGGCCGGATGCAAGCGGGCTCCAGATGGTGGTTCCCATCCCAACCGTTTTAAACAACTGCAGGAATTCATTCTCCATTTTATCCCGTTCAAACAAATTATACTGCGGCTGCTCCATGGTTGGACCGATCAGGTGGTATTGCTGTGCCGCTTTATGGGCTTCCATGATCTCCACGCCACTCCATTCACTGGTGCCCCAGTATAAGATCTTTCCCTGCTGAATAAGATGGTTCATTGCCCATACCGTTTCTTCAACCGGTGTATTCTTATCGGGCCGGTGGCAGAAATACATATCCAGGTAATCAACCTGCAGCCTTTGCAGTGCTTCATCGCAGGCTTCCATCACATGCTTGCGGCTAAGCCCGCTTTGATTGGGTTTATTCTCCTTGCCACGCCATCCCCAGAATACTTTGGAGGAAACCGTATAGGAGGTCCTGTCCCATTTTTTCTTTTTCAGTACACGGCCCATCATCTTTTCACTTTCACCCAGGGCATATACTTCTGCGTTGTCAAAGAAATTAATGCCCGCATCGTAGGCAATACCCATCAGCTCGTCGGCCACCTTATCATTTATCTGTTTGCTGAAACTGACCCAGCTTCCGAAAGACAAAACACTTACCTGCAGGCCGGATCTTCCAAGTCGACGATATTCCATAATGAATTAAATTGAATGCGTTTTTGATCGCTGTAAAGATAACAAAACAACCATGCATTTGTTGGGGTCAGTCAACCGGGAATTGTGAATTGGGGACCCGGATAAAACTATTGGATACATTTTTAATGACCCATTCCTTAAAATCCTGCCTTGCTTCCATACCAATGCCGTCAATGATCTGCAGCTTGCGGCGGATGCGCACTTCCTTATCGGTATAGAATTCAAACCCGGTTCGGTTCCTGTCCCACCAAAGTTCCTGGCAGTAAAGCGTATCGCCCAGCACATTGATCACCACCACGCTGTCTTTTAAAAAGACCTTGCTCTCGGCTTCAAAATATTTTCCGTAAAGGGCGTCCAGCCGGCTGTCGACAGACCCGGTATCATTATAAAAATCAACATGCAGTTTTTTTGGGAATTCAACATAGGGGTTCACATCCTGCACCCGCAGCATCAGCGGGGATATGAGTTTAGCCTTTGCTTTGCCGCCCAGTGTATAGTTGATATCGGCATTCTTTACTTCCTCAATACCCAGGTTCTTACTGCTCATGTCCTGCAGCTCCTTGTCGGTGTTCTCACAGGAAAACAACAACAGGGCAAACAAGATCACAACCGCATTTTGTTTGAAATGTGCAGACAGGAATGAACGGGTTAATTTGCCTGAAAAGGAAGCCATGTATATGATTGCAGTAATAAAGCGTAAAGTTAGCTTAATAATACTTACGCTTCTGGAACCAGCTTGCATTCATTGAAACGCCGATGCTGATCCGTACCAGGTTTTCCCGCAGGTTGGTTTGCTTGTTACCCCTGTTACCTACTTCAATGGCGGTGTTCAGCATCACAAATTCCCCGGTATAACTGATCTTTTTTAAGGAAGTCAATGGCATACCCGTACCAATGGTAAAACCATATTCGGGCCTGTTCTTATTTACGTTGATATAATCAGGGCCATAGTAGAACCCCGCCCTGTATTTTACAAAGTTGAAATATTTTATTACCGGGCTGGCTCCCTTATTGGGATAATATTGTGCGCCAACCCGTACTGTCCAGTTGTTCTTTACCGCATCCGTCTGTCCATAATACCGGTAGCTGCTCCAGTTGCCGAATTCAAAGTCGGCACCAAACATCCAGTGCTTGTCCAGGTAGTTCAGCCCAAAGCCGCCTCTTGCCGGGTACCGGATCTTCCCTTTTATATCCTTATTGTCAAACACACTGTCGATGCGGTAATACGTGCCATTGGGATCATAAAATATCGTCTCCCGGATATTATCACTGCTGGCGTTCAGGTTCTGCTGCAGGTTTCCATAAACTCCTATCCGCAGGTTTTTTGTTACGTTATCATTATTATCCTTTGCCAGGGCAATATCATATTGCATCCCGCCATTTATGAACAGTCCGCCAAACGTGGTTTTATTTTCGGAGTTGGAGAGATAATAAAATGTACTGTCATTGATGAAAGTAAGCTTGGTGCTGTAATCTTTGCTGCCAAACATGTAACCTGCATTAAAACCAATACTGAAATTCCTGATCTTAAGGCCTGTACCGATAAACGCCTGGTTCAAACCACCGCTGCCCTCGTACACCGTATTCAAACTGTCGATGCCGGCAAGTCGCTCGTTCTTCTCGATCTTATAGTTTATTTTAGAAACCGGCTTAATGCCAAAACTCATTCCCCAGAACATTTTCTTCCTGGCCATTTTAGGGGTGGTGAGCGGAAAACCGATCTGCAGGTATGAGAAGTAGGTATTGGCAGAAGTGAATTTATCTGCGGGGCTGCTGCTTTTTAACGTGCGGATATCTACTTCGGCGCCTATGTCAAAAATGGTCAACCCGATCGTTGACAGGGATGCCGGGTTGGTGAAATTTATGCTCCGGTTATCGATCGAAGCAGCGGAGATACCAGCCATGCCGCGGGTAAAAATATTCTGGTTGGGAGTAAGGTCACCCAGGCCATAGCGTGAATAAGGTGAATTTTCCTGTGCGCTGGCTGCCGTATAAAGGCCAAAAACCACGAAAAGTACGGATACGGATTTAGCTATTGTTAGTTTCGCTGAGTGCATACAAGCCTTTAAATAAAAAATTATAGTCGGCAAATATCTTGTTTTTAAGCTGCCCGGCAAAATAGGCGGTATCCCCCCCGGTTAAAACAGCGTTAAAGTTGCCATATTTAGCGGCATATGCATTAATGAAACCATCTATTTCATAGGTAATTCCGGCTATTACACCACTTTGCATATTTGTCCTGGTATCGTAACCAATTAACGGAAAATTCCAGTCTTTTTGCACCAGTGGGAGTTTTGCCGTGTAATACTGCATGGCTTTGAACCGCATTTCCATACCCGGCGATATGCTGCCTCCCATGAACTGCTGGTATTGATTAATGAAATTATACGTGATGCAGCTGCCCAGGGCAATGACCAGGTTATTCCTGCCCGGGAAAAAGCGGGCTGCTGCTGCACAAAGGGCCAGCCTGTCGGACCCGATCGTTTCCGGTTTGGCCGACGGAACGCTGAAATTTAATTTAGTAAGATGAGAAACCCGGTGAAAAGCAGTTTTTGACCTTAGCAGTTCTTCTAATTCAGTATTGTGATCGATCACCGAAGAAAGAATTGACCTTTGCGGTTTGTACTCTGATAATATCCTCTCAATGGTTGCCCTGTCATCATTTTCCAGTATGAATTCGCCGTGGTAGCTGTCTTCTTCAAACAAAGCCGCTTTAAGCCGGGTATTTCCAAAATCGAAGCAAAGGGTTTTCATGCATTTTTATTTATCGGATCGGGCCTTGGTCATTAAGTCATTTAAAGTTTATACTGTTTCAGTAAGAGCCCGATAACCCAATGAGCAATGACCCAATGACTCAATGACTCAATGACTCAATGACCCAATGACCAATGACCAATGACTAATATCCATCTCAACTATCCAATCCTTTCAGGTTTTTAAAATGTCCGTTCAGCTTCACGCGCTCTTTCAGCAATTCCATCTCTGCCAGCAGCGGTATCACTTTTTTCAGATGCCTTTTCAAATATTCCTGCCGCTGCAGTTCCTGTAACAGTTCCAGCAGTTCATATTCTTCCTGCAGGGAAAGTCCTGCGTGGTGGGCCACATCGTAACTCCACAATTCTTCATCCGGCTTGGAAAATTTCTTTTCAATATTAAGCAGTTTGTGCAGTTCCTTTATTCCCTTCACAATACCCTGCATCAATGCCCGGTTCCCTTTTTCGTCGTTATCCGGGTAGCTTACGATGGCGCCGCTGTACAATTTATCGGGCAATGTATTGATCATTTCCAGCATGCGGAATACCTGCAGGCCTTCTGTTTTAATGTCCATCTTTCCATCATCATATACCTGGCTTATTTCTTTCACCTGCACAAGAGTTCCCATTTCATTTATTTTATCATTTACAACAGCAGGGATGCCGAAGGGTTTTTTTGTTTCAAAACATTCACTGATAAGTTGCTTATACCTGGGTTCAAATATATGCAGGTTAAGCTGCTCGCCGGGATAAACCACGATACCAAGGGGGAATATGGGGATGAAGTTGGTCATGGTTGGCTAATAAGTACGCAAATATAAGGCTGCAAATAATTATGAAACCCTGATTTAAAAGTATAAATTTACCATAGTATCAGTTTCTGATCCACAAC
Organism: Chitinophagaceae bacterium; assembly: GCA_016710165.1. Lineage (NCBI taxonomy): Bacteria > Pseudomonadati > Bacteroidota > Chitinophagia > Chitinophagales > Chitinophagaceae > Chitinophagaceae bacterium. The sequence goes on from JADJLJ010000001.1 coordinate 2,116,570, forward strand.
CTGCTGTTCAATAAATATAAATCTAGCATGTACCGGAAGTTATTATTAGCTGCTGTTCTTGTTTTTTCCTGTATCACCCTCCGTGATATTGCTCCCCCGGACAGGTCATCTTTACCAACCCCAGCTTTTAATTTTACAAAAGCAAATTATCCAGGTAAAACAACCGGCATCCCATTCTGGGAGACCGGTAAAAAAGATTCTGTTGTTGATACGGCTGCCTTAAAACAAGGCAACTGGTATGCAACTGTAATAAAAAATATTGAGGCCAGTGAATACGAAATAAAGAGAGATGATAAGACAGGGCTGTATTGCGGACCTAACCGTCAACAACAATTACGGGCATTCTTTAATTACAATAGTTTTACCCTGCAACCCCGGAGTGAAGAAAAAGGCTGGACATTAAGAATGCAGCTTACCGGTATTTATGCAAACAAAAAACTTATTGCCTGTCCGGGTGAAAATGATCTGCCGGTAATAGGTTCCAACAAAATCATTTTCAACAATGATGATTTTTCAACCGAATATATCAACAGCAAAGAAGGAATTCGCCAGAACTTTATAATACAGAAAGATCCTGGCTGTCCGGCAGGCAGGCCTCAAACCTTAAACATCAAACTTCAAACAGACAAAGGCTGGTATATTAATAAAGTGCACGATAAGGAACTGCATTTTGCCAAAGCAAAAGGCGATCAACTCTCCAAAAAAATCACTTATAATAGTTTAAAAGTTTGGGATGCCAATAATAAAGAGCTGGCTGCAAGGTTTTTGGTAAATAAAAAACATGCGGGTTTTGACATTGAAGTGAATACAAGCAATGCTGTTTACCCCATTACCATTGATCCGCTAAGCACAACACCAAACAGCATCTTGGATGACTGCGACCAGGCCAATGCCAATTTCGGGATCAGTGTCGCCTCTGCCGGGGATGTGAATGGAGATGGATATAGTGATGTTATAATCGGTGCTTATAGTTTTGACGATGGCTTTACAGATGAGGGAAAGGCCTTTGTTTATCATGGATCTGCAACTGGTTTATCTGCCACACCCAACAGCACCCCTGATGATGCAGATCAGGCCGGAGCAAACTTTGGGTATTGCGTTGCTTCTGCCGGAGATGTAAATGGGGATGGGTACAGTGATATTATAATTGGAGCTTTCAGTTTTGATGAAGGCTTTACAGATGAAGGAAAGGCCTTTGTGTATCATGGATCTGCAGCTGGTTTATCTGCCACACCCAACAGCACCCCCGATGATGCTGACCAGGCATTTGCCCAGGTTGGCATCAGTGTGGCTTCCGCAGGAGATGTAAATGGGGACGGATTTAGTGATGTAATGATCGGGGCCCGTTTGTATGACGACGGCTTTTCGGATGAAGGAAAGGTATTTGTTTATCATGGCTCCGCAACTGGATTATCTGCCACACCCAACAGCACCCCTGATGATGCAGACCAGTTAAATGCCTATTTTGGATTTAGCATAGCCTCTGCCGGGGATATAAACGGCGATGGGTATAGTGATGTGATCATTGGTGCTTACAGTTTTGATGACGGCTTTACAGATGAAGGAAAGGCATTTGTTTATCATGGCTCTGCTGCAGGATTATCTGCTACACCCAACAGCACACCTGATGATGCTGACCAGGTATTTGCCTATTTTGGATTTAGCGTCGCCTCTGCCGGGGATGTAAATGCTGATGGATACAGCGATGTAATTATTGGGGCTTATCAATATAACGATGGTGCAAATACTGATGAAGGCCGGGCTTTTGTTTATCATGGCTCTGCTGCAGGATTATCTGCCTCGCCTAACAATACTCCTGATGATGCTGACCAGTCAGGTGCCAATTTTGGGGTAAGTGTTGCCTGCGCAGGAGATGTAAATGGTGATGGATACAGCGATGTGATCATTGGTGCATGGACTTACGACGATTCCGGCAACAATGATGAAGGGCGTGCTTTTGTTTATTTTGGTTCGGCAACCGGTTTGTCTGCCACACCCAACAGCACCCCTGATGATGCCAACCAGGCATTTGCCCAGTTTGGGATCAGTGTTGCCTCAGCAGGAGATGTAAATGGTGATGGATACAGCGATGTGATCATTGGAGCAAATGGATATAATGATGGTGCTAATGCAGATGAGGGTTGGGCTTTTGTCTATCATGGTTCAGCTGCGGGCATAAATACCACACACACAGCTATTGTTGAAAGCAACCAAGCAAGCGCCCAGATGGGTTATTCAGTAGCTAGCGCCGGCGATGTAAACGGCGATGGGTACAGCGATGTGATTGTTGGTGCTTATTTATACGACAATGGACAAACAGATGAAGGTACTGCCTTTGTGTACTATGGTTCGTCAACGGGTATTAATACTATGGCTGTTGATACGCTAGAAAGCAATCAAGCAAATGCATTAATGGGTAGGTCTGTAGCCAGTACCGGTGATGTAAATGGAGATGGATACGGCGATGTGATTATTGGGGTGTATAGTTTTGATAATGGGCAGATAGACGAAGGTGCCGCCTTTTTATACCATGGTTCGCCAACGGGTATTAATACTACGGCTGCCGATACGCTAGAAAGCAATCAAGCAAATGCATTTATGGGAGTTTCAGTAGCTTCTGCCGGTGATGTAAATGGCGATGGGTACAGCGATGTGATTGTGGGGGCTCTTTTTTATGACAATGGTCAGTCAGATGAAGGCGCCGCCTTTTTATACCATGGTTCGCTAACGGGTATTAATACTATGGCTGCCGATACGCTAGAAAGCAATCAAGCAAATGGATTTATGGGAGTTTCAGTAGCTTCTGCCGGGGATGTTAATGGCGATGGGTACAGCGATGTAATTGTGGGGGCTTCTTATTACGACAATCTTGAGATAGACGAAGGCGTCTGCTTTGTGTACCATGGTTCGTCAACAGGTATTAATACTACATCTGCCGCTATGGTTCAAAGTAATCAGACGTTTGCCTATATGGGAGTTTCAGTGGCTTCTGCCGGGGATGTTAATGGTGATGGGTACAGCGATGTAATTGTGGGGGCTTCTTATTACGACAATCTTGAGATAGACGAAGGCGTCTGCTTTGTGTACCATGGTTCGTCAACGGGTATTAATATCACGGCTGCCGATACAATAGAGAGCAACTTAGCAAATGCATATATGGGCATTTCTGTCGCCAGTGCAGGCGATGTAAATGGGGATGGGTATAGTGATGTGATTGTGGGGGCATTTTTATATTATAATGGGCAAGCTGCCGAAGGCGCAGCCTTTTTCTACCATGGCTCGCCAACGGGTATTAATACCACGCCTGCTGCTATCGTAGAAAGCAACTTGGCATTTGCACGTATGGGTATTTCCGTAGCCGGTGCAGGTGATATAAATGGCGATGGGTACAGCGATGTGATTGTTGGGGCTTATTCATACGCCAATGGACAAACCGATGAAGGCGCTGCTTTTGTTTATCATGGAAACAACCCGGGTACCAATAAACGCAATAACCTTCGCCTGTACAACCAGGACCTGGTAACTCCCATCCAGCAATTGAATATTACCGAGCCCAATTTATTTGGTGCCGGCTTTTTTTCAAAATCACCCTTAGGCAGGGTAAAGGGCAAACTGGTTTGGGAAGTAAAAGCACAGGGAGTTGCATTCAGTGGAAACCCCATTACCAACAGCACGGCTTACCTGGATAAGCAGACTTCGTTTACCGATTTGGGCACTGCCGGCACAGAATTAAAAAGCCAGGTACAAAAAGTTGGAAGTAAAGCGAATAAAATAAGAACCCGGGTTGAATACGACAAGGTAACCGCCATAACCGGGCAGGTATATGGTCCCTGGCGCTATCCGCCCGGTTATACCCAGGGTGCTTATGGTATGAATTCCGTACCACTGCCGGTAAAATTAAATGGGTTTTCTGCGGCATTGATCGAAGGAAAAGTAAAACTGCACTGGTCAACAGCTGATGATGAAAACGTGAGGACTTACCAGGTTGAACGAAGTGCTGATAATATGAATTTTACATCGACCGGAACTGTTTCTTCGCTTCATCAAAATAATAAAACCTATACTTTCACCGATAACCATCCGCTTAAAGGCAGGTCATGGTACCGCCTGCGTGTGATGGATGAATACAACCGTATTGGTTTTTCAAATACTGCTTTAGTTAAAAATACAAAGGATGCCGTTCTTGTTTATCCAACCATCATCGGCAGGGGCGAAACAGTAAACCTGTTGTTCAATAACAATATTTCAGGAAACGTGGAATTGTTGCTGGTTAACGGCAACGGGGCTTTGGTTTTCAGAAAAACGATCAACGCTTCGGGCAGTAATAATTATCCGGTAACATTGTCTTCATTGCCACCGGGTGTTTATGTTCTGTCGGTAATTCATAAAGGGGTAAAGGTAATTACACAAAAGATCATTGTACGGTAAGATCAGGAAGGATTTTTTTTATACATGCTATTAAGGTTGCTGTATTTCAAAAAAGTATACCAGGCCGTTGTCCTCGCAATGATGAACCCTTCTTTCCCGTCTAAAAAACCCAGCCGGAAAATATAATGCTGCAAAAAAGCAAAGACAGGAGAAAAGTACTGTTTGAAGAAATTAGGTTTCTTCCCCGATTCAAAATATTTCTTTGCATTCATTTGGGCATAGCCGGCCATTTTATCGGTATACTCCTGCCGGTTCTGTGCCGTATAATGCAGGATATTGCCGTTAAGCCGGCTTATTGTAACGCCGGCCGGAAAAATAAGATTCTCATGTACGGCCACGTCGTTCCACTTTACCTGTTTACGGTTGAACAGGCGGATATGGCTGTCGAAACCCCACTCGCCATACCGTATCCATTTACCGCAAAAGAAATTTTTAAAGCGTATGTTGAATACCTCCTTTTCATCGGCCAGGGACAGTTGCTGAAGCGACCGTTTCAGTTCTGCATCGATGGCTTCATCGGCATCCAGGCTCAGTATCCAGTCGTACTTTGCTGCAACTATGCCTTTGTTCTTATTAATGCCGTAACCACCCCAATCGGTTTCAATAATGTTGGCACTAAATTGCCTGCAAATTTTCACAGTTTCATCGGTGCTGCCGCTGTCAACGATCACCATGTCATTGAACTCCGGCTGCAGGCTTTGCAGGGTATTGGCAATTACATGGGCCTCATTTTTAGTGATGATGACAACCGAAATGTTCATGCTGCAAAGAAACAATAAAAAACAGGATAAGGAGTTCAGGACCCATTCCGGGTAAAAAACTAATTAATTTGGAATTTGGGTGCAGAAAAATGAAATTTGTTCAATGTGGAAACAACAGCTTGATGAAATTAAAAAAGGCAACAGCAAAACACTTGCCCGCTGCATTTCGCTGGTTGAAAACGAGGCCAATGGTAACGACGAACTGTTGCAGCAACTGCCCCCGTCTGATACACCCGTTATCGGCATAACAGGTCCGCCGGGTGCCGGAAAAAGCACACTGGTTGATGCCCTTATCGGCACACTTATCGCCAAAGGAAAATCCGTTGCAGTACTTTGTGTAGATCCATCTTCTCCCTTCAACCTGGGCGCCCTGCTGGGCGACCGCATCCGTATGAGCGACTGGTACGACAATCCAAACGTGTTTATCCGTTCCCTGGCCACAAGGGGTTCGTTGGGCGGGCTGCATCCCAAGATCATTGAGATAAGCGACCTGCTGAAAGCAGCGCCCTTTGATTACATCATCATTGAAACGGTTGGTGTCGGGCAAAGCGAAGTGGAAATTGCCGGGCTTGCAGATGCTACCGTGGTGGTGGTGGTTCCCGAAGCCGGGGATGAGGTACAGACCATGAAAGCCGGGCTGATGGAAATTGCTGATATTTTCGTTGTAAACAAATCCGATCGTCCGGATGCCGACCTTTTTGTAAGGAATTTACGGTTAATGCTTGCTCCTGCATTTCACAATCATGCCGACCCGGTTCCGGTGATCAAGACTATTGCTTCACAAAAAAAGGGGGTGGAGGAACTGGCCGACAGGATCAACGAGGTCATTTTGCACAAAAAGGACAATGAAAAAAAATACTGGCTGCTGGCGGAAAAAGCCTGTTACCTCATACAACAAAAACGGATGAGCGACATTGATAAAAAGATGTTGAAGGAAAAAATAAAGAATGCGGGCAGTGCATTCAATCTATACCGGTTCATCCGGGATTATTAAGTGACCGGATCGCCCTCCTGCTCTTCCAGTTTCTTATTGGTCTTCCACCAGCGGTACCCGATGAATCCCACGATCGCAAAGGGCATCATCATTAAATAAAGTATGGCCGAATTCATGCCCTGGGCGGGCTTTTCACCAAGTTGCAAAGATGTTTTTGTACAAACCGAGCACTGGGCATCGGCGGTTGACGCCAGCAGGACAGCTGATATAAGCAATAGTAATATGAATGAAAATCTCCGCATTCGCCCTGCAAAGGTAAGGCGGCGGAAGCTATCCGGGCACTATGTTTAACAGAAAATAAATAACAATTTTGTCTGCCGCAACCAAAGATGATTTTAATTTGCATTAAATAAAACCAGGCTATGCTGAAAAAAAATTTATCGCTCTTTTTTTTGATATTTACCGTTTCCGCCCTGTTCGCCCAACCCTATAATGCAAAGAGTTTTTATAAGGCCGGTATAGATTATAAAAACAAGAATATGTTCCTGGAAGCGATGGGGGCTTTCAAAAAGGCATTTTCAATGGATAAGAAATTTGATTCCGCCTACCTGGAAATGGGGCTTTTGTATTCAAAAACATCCCGGCCCGACAGTGCGGTCTGGTATTATAACAAAACGATCTCCATCAACCCGGCCATGGCATCGGCGCATATAGCCCTGGGGAATTTTTACCGGGATGCAAGGCCCAATTACGACTCGGCCTTGATCTGCTATTTTAATGCCCTTAAGACAGACAGCCTGAATAAAGTGACCTATTACAGCATTGCCTGGTGCTATAACGCCAAAGGAGAATATGAAAAAGCCATCCCCCCTGCCATAAAATCGCTGGAAATAGACAATGAGTACAAACCCGGTTACAGCGAACTGGGGCATGCCTACCGCAGAACAGGTAAGTTTGCCGAAGCCATTGAGCAGTTCAAAAAGAATCTTTCGGTTTCGGTAGTTGACCTTGCCTTACTCTATTCCGGCTATTGCTATGCAGAATTAAAGGATAAGGAAGGCGCCCTGCGGCAATACGAAGCGCTTTTAAAAGTAAATGAAAAAATGGCTGCTGCGCTGAAGAAAAGAATTGACAGCATGCAGTAATAGGCCCATGGCCCGGTTCCCAAATACCCATTGGCACGTATTGCATAATATGCCAGAGCGCTGTACTTTGTGAGAAACTTCATACCATGTTCAAACGCATACTATCCGTTTCCATTAGCCTGCTGATACTGAATGCCGGTTTTGCCCAAACAGGAAAAACGGCCAGCCAATATTACGATGAAGGCATAAAATTCAAGGACCAGAAAAAATACACGGAAGCGGTCGGTTCTTTTAAAAAAGCGATCAGCCTGAAAACCGAATACAAAGAGGCATTGTACTATGCCGGCTGGTGCAGCATTGAATTAAAGAATTACGACGAAGCCCTTACGTACCTGCAAAAGGCCAAAGCGCTCTGGCCCAACGAACCAAAAGTTTATTTAGAGATCGGCTATGCCCTGGAAAACCAGGGTAAAAAAGAAGAAGCAAAACAGAATTACACGAAATGCATCAGCCTGAAGCCTGATTATGCCCTTGGCTACAAATACCTGGGTTATATTTATTATGATGAAGAGAACTATACTAAAGCGCTGGATAACCTGAAACTCTATATTTCCTATGAGCCCAACAGCACCAGCGACGAAGTGTATTACCGCAAGGGATATTGCGAAAATGAACTGGGCAAATATTCCGATGCCATCGCCTCTCTGAATAAGGCCAACGAGCTCTACCCCGATGATGCAAGCACCTACAATGAACTGGGTTATGCGTACCGCCAGCTGGAGAATGCAGACGATGCACTGAAGAATTATAAAAGGGCCATGGGGCTGAATTCCAAATCAGTGGCTGCCACGAATGGGGTTGCCGATGTATACCGTGACCTGAAGAATGATGCCACGGAAGCGCTCAGGTATTATTTAAAGACCCTTGAAATAGACCCGAAGAATAAAAAGGCAAATTACTGGACCGGCTGGTGCTACAATGACCAGGAGCGTTACAATGATGCCATTCCTTACCTTAAAAAAGCAATAGAGATCGATAACAAATATGTGAGTGCCATCACGGAACTTGGTTACAGCGATTACGCTTTACAGAACTATGATGATGCACTGATCCAGTTCAAGCGGTCCATCGCCCTTGAGAAAACGGAACTGAACCTGTATTATTCCGGCCTCTGCTATGTGGGCAAAAAACAAAAAAGCGAAGCCATGAAGTATTACGATGAACTCACGAAAATGAAATCCGATTATGCAGGCAAACTGAAGAAGAAGATAGATGCCCTGTAAGTTCAGACTGCCGGTTTAATTTCCGACCCGATGGCAGCATTATGAAAGATCTCCTGGTCGAAGAATTTTGGTTCGGTTACAAACGCCTTCAGTTCTCCTTTCATGATCGTTGCACTTAACAGGTCATCTGCCCGGTAAACCACGGGGGTTTGTGCAACCAATAATTTTTTTGCCGCCTGCAATGTGATCGCATACGCATGGGTACAATCATGAAAGCCCGCTTTTTTTAAATGTTTGCTCCAAGGCTTAGGCAACAGGTTGCTTACCATCTTAAAACTCCAATTCATCAGGCCCAGGGCGCTCAGTATTTTGTAAAAGAATTGTTTTGCTCTTAACCCGGCTGTTACGTGCTCGTGTTTCAGGTATCCGAGGTAAACCAGTTCCCAATCCGGCGGTAATTCCTGCAATGCTTCCGGCAAGTGGGCCATATTGTCTGCCAGGGGAAGAACATCATCTTCCAGTATGAGTATTCTTTGCCATTGCTGCTCCACCATGGTTGCATACAGGTTCCTGTGCGAAAGGGAACAGGCGACCTCTCCCAGGTTCAGTACTTTTCCCTGCCGTTGCAATTGCCGGGCCCTGGGTTCATCATAGGTGCCGTTTGTTTTAACCGTTTCCGGGTCCAGCTGCAGTTTATCGGCCCCCCAGAAAAATTCGAAGGAAAGGCCCTGGAGCTGTTGCTTTACTTTTTCATGCCTGTCTGTAAACCGGGGAACGGATACTACCAGTATCTTATCAAAATACTGTTGCAAAGATCGTATGGCAGCTTGCGGGATCGGCAAGGGTGATCATTTATTTATTCAGAATTTTTTGTGCAATACCATAAAAGGTCTTCCCCCAATGCTCCCAGTTCAGCTCTTCCTCAAATTTCTTCCGGCTGTTTTTGCTCAGCTGCCGGTAAGCTGCATCATCAAAAAATAATTCCGCTATTTTTTCAGCATAGTCCGCTGCCGTTGCTTCAGTCGGCAGGGCAAAACCATTAATGCCGTCCTGCACATTGGTACTCACTCCCCCGGTGTTGGTTGTAATGGAAGGTACGCCAAAAGCACTGGCCTCGCAAAAAACAATACCGGCGCATTCGGCTCTTGTTGGCAATAATAAAAAATCGCTGTCACGGGTTATATCATACAGGCGTTTTGCCTCCTCTGTATTATGCCGGTCAATAAAAGGTATCACGGTAATATCCTTATCCGTGACCGGAACCGGGGGAGTACAACCAATGATCGTTAAGTGAACGGGCACTCCTTTTCTTTGTAAAGCATAAAAAGTATCCAATGCGATCTGCCCGCCTTTTCTTTCCCACTCAACACCCAGGAAAAGCAGTTGGCAAACATTGTTCTTTCGGCTTTTCACTTCATCCGGGCCCGGGATGATGTCGAAATTGGCACCAAAAGGGGCAACCGTTATCTTATCTTCAGGGATACCATAATCACGGATGGCAGATCGTTTTGCCCAATCAGAAGCCAGCATGCAATGCGCTGCTTTTTGAAAGGCAAGCTTATCTAATTCAATACCCTGGCTGATATTATACGGCGCCAGGTTGTCAAAAGAATCGTAATAACCCTGTATCTGCTGAAAGGTTGCATCCGTCATAAAGATGACCGGCACAGATGTCTTGCAGTAAGCAATGAGTTGGGGGGCTGCCGGAACAAATAAAATATCCAGCCTGGCAGTACGCATGTCTTTTTCCAGTTGCCTGCTGAACCATTTGGCATATGTCCGTAAGAACTCAACCGCCACTTTTTTATGCCGGAGTTTCTGTACCTGTTTATGAAGGATCAGTTGCTCCCGTATATACCATGGCCATTTATAGTGAAAGACCTCCACCTCGCTGTACTTTTTGATCTCCTGGTACGTGGAATAATAGATCCCCGACCAGGAATTCTTTTGCAAGGGATCCCATCTTCCGGCAAAACCAGTTCTCATTGATTGACTGTTTGTCTGCAAATATCTTTTTAAAATTGAAAAGGGCCGGGTAAATTTTACTTTATGTAGTTTTGATGCCAATGAGGATCGCATTCATAAGTTTTGAATTTCCGCCCGACACTGCTATTGGCGGCATTGCTACCTATGCAGAGAATGCTGCCTTGCTGATGGCCAATAAAGGACATGCTGTTGAAGTGTTTACAGCCAGCCCGGAAAGGTCCTCGCTGCATGAGCCGTTTGCAGACAATGTGCTTGTACACCGCATCCATACAAAGGACCGTGATAATTTTTGCAGGCAGATCTTACCCGTTTTCGCCGAGCGCCACAAACAGGTGGGCTTTGACCTTGCAGAAAGCCCGGAATACGGCCAGGAAGGCATGGAGATAAAAAAAAACTTCCCCGCATTGCCAATGATCGTCCGGTTCCATACCCCGTCATTCTGGGTGAAGCAGCTGAATAAGAAATTTGTAGCCGGAAGCCTTAAGGAGAAACTGAAAAAAAGTCTTGGCATCGGGCAGTACAAAAAAGAAAAGGATAAGGAATACCGGTTTGCAACCATGGCAGATGGATGGGTTGTTCCCTGCACAAGCATGAAAGACATCCTGGTTCAGCACTGGAACCTTGACCCCGCAGGAATTGATATGATCCCCAACCCTTTTTTACCATCACCAGCCCTTCTGGAGATTCCGGTTGAAACAAATACCAATACGGTAACCTACCTTGGAAGGCTTGAAGTAAGAAAAGGTGTAACCCAGTTTGCAGCTGCCATACCCTTGGTGCTGAAAGAAAGGCCGGACACTTTGTTCCGTTTTGTCGGCAAGCCCAATCATGCACCTGATAAAAAAGGGATGATGGATGCGCATCTGAAAGCGCAGCTAAAGGCCTTCGAAAAAAATATTCAGTTCTTTCCACAGGTTCCCAAAGAAAAGATCCCGCAGATCCTGGCGCAAACAGACCTCTGTGTATTTCCCAGCTACTGGGAGCTGTTTGGGTATGTTTGTACCGAAGCAATGGCTGCCGGCAGGGGCATTGTTGCCGGCCGGGAAGGAGGAATGAAAGATATGCTGGAAGATATTAACGGAGGGGTGCTGGTTGACCCCATGTCGGTAAAAGAGATTGCAGATGGCATCTTGTTTCTACTGAATAACCCTGCAGAACGGTTCTTAATGGCGGCAAGAAGCAGGGAAAAAGTGATAAACTACTATGCCAGGGATGTTGCTGAAATGATGGAACGGTATTACATGGGTAAAATAAAAAAGCACTGAAGATATTCCAGTGCCCTTTCCTGTAGTTCTTTATTTTTTATACTGCTTCCGTACTCATTGACTTCTGCACTTTCTTCCTGTCTTCCTCATTCAGTATCACTTTGCGCATGCGGATATTTTTCGGCGTAACCTCAATGCACTCATCCTGCTGGATATACTCCATGCATTCTTCCAGTGTCATCAGTGTTTTTGGAGCGATCCGGCTTGCATCATCACTGCCACTTGCACGATGGTTAGTCAACTTCTTAGGTTCCGTTGCATTCACAACAAGATCTCCTGGTTTTATATGCTCCGCAATAACCTGTCCTGCATAAACCTCTTCTCCCGGGTCAACAAAGAAGGTTCCTCTGTCCTGTAATTTGTCTATGGAATATCCGGTTGTTTTCTCTGTATTCTTCGAAAGCAACACCCCGTTATTACGTCCGGGTATTGGCCCTTTCCAGGGGCGATACTCAATAAAGCGGTGAGCCATAACGGCTTCGCCTGCTGTATTGGTAAGCATGTTGCTTCTTAACCCGATCAAACCGCGGGAAGGGATCTCAAACTCCAGGTGCTGCATCTCGCCCTTGGTTTCCATTACGATCAATTCTCCTTTGCGTTGAGTTACCAGGTCAATGACCCTCCCGCTGAATTCCTGTGGCACATCCACGACCAGGTTTTCGTATGGCTCACATTTTTTACCATCGATCTGTTTAACCAGTACCTGGGGTTGTCCTACTGTAAGTTCATAACCTTCCCGGCGCATGGTTTCAATCAATATGCCTAAATGCAGAATACCACGTCCAAATACCTGGAAGCTGTCGGCACCATCCGTATCCTCAACCCGCAGAGCAAGGTTTTTTTCGGTTTCTTTCATCAGCCTGTCACGCAAGTGACGGCTGGTCACAAATTTTCCGTCCTTTCCAAAGAATGGCGAGTTATTGATGCTGAAAAGCATGCTCATAGTTGGCTCATCCACGCTGATAACCGGTAACGCTTCCGGGAATTCAGAATCGCAAATGGTATCACCAATGTTAAATTCTTCCAAACCCACGATGGCACAAATATCACCTGCACTTACCTGGGTCGCCTTCTTTTTACCCAATGCTTCAAAGGTGTATAATTCTTTGACTTTTGATTTCAATATCCTGCCATCAGCCTGTACCAATACTATATTCTGTCCCTCTTTGATAACTCCTCTTGCTACTTTACCCACTGCAATTCTTCCCAGGAAGGAAGAATAATCAAGTGACGTGATCTGCATCTGTGTAGTTCCTTCATTCACTTTCGGCTCCGGAACATGTTCCAGGATGGCATCCAGCAACGGAAAGATATTATCCGTTTCCGTCAACGAGGTATTCATCCATCCCTGCTTGCTGCTGCCGTAAATGGTAGGAAAGTTCAATTGTTCTTCGGTTGCATCCAGGTTAAAGAACAACTCAAAGACCGCATCATGCACTTCATCCGGGCGGCAGTTTGGCTTATCAACCTTATTGATAACAACAATGGGATGTAATCCTAATTGCAACGCTTTTTGCAGTACAAAACGGGTTTGGGGCATGGGACCTTCAAACGCATCCACCAGCAGCAACACCCCATCGGCCATTTTTAAGACCCTTTCCACTTCGCCGCCAAAATCACTGTGGCCCGGGGTGTCGATCACGTTGATCTTCACTCCCTTGTAGGTCACGGAAACGTTTTTGCTGAAGATGGTAATACCTCTTTCCCTTTCCAGGTCATTATTATCCATGATCAGTTCACCCGTTTCCTGGTTTTCACGGAAGATGTTGGTACTGTGCAGGATCTTGTCCACCAGGGTCGTCTTTCCATGGTCTACGTGGGCAATGATCGCAATGTTTCTGATATTCATTATTAAAATTATTAAGCTGTATCCTGCAAACCACGGGCCGTGCATAAAACCCAGCCCCAGCGGCTTATCCTTTACAGCTGTTTTTAAGGGCGCAAAGGTACGCTAATTCAGCCGGATGGCAAGGGTAATTATGAATTAATATAGGACGTGATTACTTTTCAAAAAACGGGGTATTAAGAGTAAATTACCTCACAATGAAGAATATAAGAAGAACGGGGGCCCGCAAACGGATAGCGCTGGTTGCACACGACAACAAAAAAGCAGAACTGATCGAGTGGGCTGTTTACAATAAAACATCCCTGGCAAGGCATGAACTGGTTGCTACCGGTACAACCGGCAAACTGCTGGAGGAGGAATTAGACAGGCCGGTCAAGAAAATGCTCAGTGGTCCTTTGGGAGGCGACCAGCAAATAGGCGCCATGATCGCGGAAGGCAAAATTGATGTGCTCATATTTTTCTGGGATCCGATGGAGGCCCAGCCGCACGACAGCGATGTAAAAGCATTATTGAGGCTGGGTGTTGCCTGGAATATTTTACTGGCCTGTGACCGGGCAACAGCCGATTTTATTTTAACCTCCCCGCTGATGCAGGATGAATACGAGATCATTATCCCGGATTATAGCCTGTATATGAACCGGAAACTGGCAAAGTAAAACCTTCTGCAAATAGCAGAAATGCTGAACAGCAGAAACAAAAAGCGGCCATGATGATCATGGCCGCTTTTGTTCTTCGATCAAAATGGTTTTATTGTTTCACCAATCTTTCCAGGTATGTCTTTTTATCTGCCTCCACTTTAATATAATAAACACCCGGGGCTAAATTTTCTACATTCATCACATAAACACCACTTGCACTGCTGCTCATTGCCTGGTCCTTCACAGTCCGCCCGGAAGCATCCGTAATGCTTATACTGACCGCCTGGTGCCTGAAAGGAAGAATGATCCGCACAGTGGATGAAGCAGGATTGGGTTGTACGATGATCTTATTCCCGTCGTCATCGATCCTTGCCTTGCGGATCTCAGAAAATCTTTCGGTACCGTCAATATCCACCTGGAGAATCCGGTAATAATACCACAACCCTTTTGCTACATTATAATCAACAAAATTGTATTGACTGGGCTGGTTGCTGTTTCCACGGGCGTTCACAGTACCAATGGATGTGAACTGCACCCCATCTGTACTTCGTTCCGCTACAAAATTCTTCGTATTGATTTCTGCTTTGGTTGTCCAGTTAAGCACGATGGACTGGCTGAGCGGTTTTACGGTAAACTGCAGGTCATGTACCGGCAGCGGTGTCGGGCTTCTGTCTGTAAGAAGGAACTTTGAAAACCCTGTAAAATCACTGGTGTATGCTATATATCCTTTGGTGGCACGCTGGTCATCAACAATGGTGGGCGCTACCACGGTACCGCTGATAGTGGCACCCAAAGGATCGCTGTCTGCTGCTTTCAAAATATTAAGATTTGGTACAGCGCTTCCCCATACGGATACTTCGGCATCGGTAAAATAAATGGTTGCCCGGTAAGAACCTGCATAAGCAGCATCCGGTGTCAGTTGTATGACTTTATCGCTGCGGAAAGCACTCACACCATTGATCGTTGCAGATTGCCTTCCCGTTCCGGCTGCTGCCACGGTGGCGTTGAGACAGCCTATATTGGTCATATTTGTTATGGATGTGATCAGTTCCCCATCAGCACCGCTTTGCAATGATGCAGGCTGGATACCGGTAATATATCCACTGCCCGAGCTGGCAGCAGCCGTTTCCACTTTTACACCTTTAACAAACACCGCTATGGTATCTAATGTAAATGGCGGGTTCGTACCGGCAGTATTATCGTTTTCCCAATAGAAGGCAACATAGAACTGTTGTCCTTTTAAAGACGCCGGTAAATTCACGGTAAGATTTGCGGCGGTAGTTACACCCTGCAAAACAGTGGTACCGGGTATATTGCTGAACGTGGTACCATTCAGTGAATACTGAAGGCGGCCAAAATCATAATAGGTACCGCTAAAAAGCTCTCCATTACATTTATAGGTTATAAATAACTTTAAGGAATCACTTGTACCGGTAATTGCAGTTGCATCAATGAGCGGAGACCGCAACCTGGAAGTAGCCGTAGCCGTGTTGGTATAAGCAAGTGGTTTGGTAACGGTATTGTTGGTAATGTGCGCAGCCCCCCCGGAAGTTCCGGCAGCCCCGTTAGCGCTATACGTCCACACATTGGTGCTGCCTGTGCTTGCGATCGTCCATGTACCCGATGGGCCGGGGGTTGCGGCAGTTCCAAAACCTTCTGATAGCAGAATGAGGTCTGTCTGCAGGGGTGATGCAAGCTGGTCATTATCGTAAATGGAAAAGTTACAGGTCTGGTTGAAGGCATCCGCTACCGCATTTCCGCCGGAAGCATTGATGCTGTATGATAGCTGCAGGGTTTCTGTTCCCTCAAAATTATTATCGGCAAAAACCCGGATGGTAACCGGTTGTGATAATGTGCCGCTGTTCAATGTTACCGATGCCGGGGTAACAGTATAATCCGACCCGCTGGTGGCGGTTCCGGATGTATTGAATGTTATGATCGCCGGTTGGGAAGGGGCTGCTTCAATCACTACGTTCACCACATAATCCCTGTAACGCTGGCAGCCGGTCCCAACTGTTTTTAAACTGTCTTCATAAACATGTACCTCGTTTGTATAGAATCTTACTTTGGGCTGTGCATTACAGTTATTCAGGTTAAAAGTGGCTATACGGGTTTTCCAGGTGGTAGAACCATTATTATGCTGGGCTGTAAGCCAGAAATCACGGTCGGTAGCGGGGTCAATGGTTAGCACATTATAATCGCCATAACGGGTACTGCCATTGGAAGCTGTTCCGGCAATGATGGTGGTTTCCGGCAGCGTCATAGTACCCAGCGGATCACATTCGTTACGGGCAGTAAAACGTATGGATGGATTAGCTGTGGTTCCGGAAACATTATATACCAGGCCGATGTTACCAATTGCATCATAACAAACAGAGCCAAGCCAGCGCTCATTTCCATCAGGTGCCCAGGTTGCCTCTTGATAAATACTCCAGCTCCCGGTATTCCGAAGTTCCATCCAGCGGATACCTCCCTTTCCGGCACCATCGGCATCTACCGTAAAATTGCAGACAATACCCTGGTGGGTTCCAAAATTCCGGTATACAATTTTATTGGTGATCCGGCCAGCCAGGTCTTCCAGGTCGGTAGTGGTATTTGTCTGCTGGTCAATGCAACGTCCACGGGTGGCTGTACATAATTGTTCATCAAAAGCTGCTGTCGCAAAACGGACAGGGGTGGAAATTACCGTATTGGCAGGGGTAACAAAATCAGGTGTCATGGTGATCATGTATATCGAATCCACATCCGCCGGGTCACTGGTGAACGCATTGTCGGTATAATAAAGAAAGCTTCCTTTCATACCGGCCGGGGGTGCCGTTGTTCCTTCAATGGTTACCGGGGCCATGGAAAAATAACGGCCATCAGCATTGGTAAGTCTTGTTCGGATCGCTGTTACTGTGGGATCTCCTGCCAGCATTTTGGTGCGGTCAAATGCATACACGGAAGAGCCCAGGTACGCAGAGCCTGCTGTGTTGAAGTCATTTGACGTGGCATAATAGGCATCTGTCCAAACTGAGAATTTAGGAAAGTCAACAAAAAAACTGTTATCGGCAAATGCATACACATACCAGTTCCCCAGTGGATTATCTGTAGCAGAAACTGCCAGGATAAGGGTGTTGACGTATGAAGTGATCCCCCCGGTAAAACCAAACTCGGTAAGCAGCCAGCGTTTGGCCAGTTGGTCGTATAAAAGAATAGGGTCTCCGGCACCCTGCACACCGGTGATATTACTGAAATTAAATTGGGCCGCTGCCTGGGTGCCGTCTTTATTAAAGATCTTCATCAATGAACCACTGCCTGAATTGATCATTTGTATCACATGGTTGGGTCCCGTCGCGATCACGGGGTCTGATGGATTTACGGATGTGTATCCCATCCCATCAATATTGGTGCCTACCGTGGCAGATGCAAGATTGTTAGGCGTGCCGGTGTTTTTAAGAGTCTGCAGTACGGGGTCTGTCATGGGAGGATTTTCCTGCATGAACGGATGGATGACCGCGGTCTTTTTGGCAACACCCACCAGCCCGTTCTCATCCCGGGTTATGCGTGGGGTAAAGGGTATTGCTCCCCCATCAGCGATCTGTGGCTTTCTGACAGCAACCAGCTTGCCTTGTATAACCACAGGGGCAGCCTGTTGAGCATGAACACCAATAACTGAGAATACAGAAATGACGGCGATGGGTAGAATTTTCTTCATTGTAAAATTGATTAATGTTAGGGAACATAAATATAGAAAAAATAACAGAGCCGGTTCCCCATCAATTTGTTGCTGTTTAAACTTAATTTGCGCTGCTATTATGTCTTTCCAGCTTCATTCCACCTATTCCCCTGCCGGTGATCAGCCGGATGCCATCCACCAACTGACGGAGGGGGTACTTAATGGGGAAAAATATCAAACCCTGTTGGGTGTTACCGGCAGTGGTAAAACCTTCACCATGGCCAATGTGATACAGAACACACAAAAGCCAACACTGGTCATCACCCACAACAAAACACTCGTGGCGCAACTATACGGTGAGTTCAAGCAGTTCTTCCCGGAGAATGCAGTGGGTTATTTTGTTTCTTATTACGACTACTACCAGCCCGAGGCTTATATGCCCGTAAGCAATACCTACATTGAAAAAGACCTGAGCATAAATGAAGAGCTCGATAAGCTTCGCCTGCAGGCCACTGCCCAGTTATTGAGCGGGCGCAGGGATATCATCATCGTAGCCAGCGTGAGCTGTATTTATGGTATGGGCAACCCAACCGATTATGAGAACGGGATCATCCGTATCCACAAAGGACAGGTTATTTCCCGGCAGGGATTTTTACATGCGCTGGTCAACTCCTTGTACAACCGGAGTGAAGGTGATTTTACAAGGGGCACTTTCCGGGTAAAGGGAGATACCATTGACATTAACCTGCCTTATGTGGACTTTGGATACCGCATCAGTTTTTTCGGAGACGAGATCGAGACCATCGAAACACTGGAACTCAGCAGTGGAAAGCGAATAAGTGCTGTAGAGAATGCTGCCATTTTCCCGGCCAACCTGTATGTAGCGCCGAAAGATGTATTGCAGCAGGTGGTGCATGAGATCCAGGATGAGTGTGCAGCACAGACAACCTACTTTAAAAACTCAGGAAAATTCATTGAAGCCCAGCGCATCAGCGAACGGGTGGAATACGACCTGGAAATGATGCGGGAGCTTGGCTACTGTAACGGCATTGAGAACTATTCCCGGTTCTTTGACCGCCGCAGGCCGGGTACAAGGCCTTTCTGCCTGCTGGATTATTTTCCCAAAGATTTTTTGTGCATCATAGATGAAAGTCACCAGACCATTCCGCAGGTAAGTGGTATGTATGGCGGGGACAGGAGCCGTAAACTTATCCTGGTTGATTATGGTTTCCGTTTACCCTCGGCATTGGATAACCGGCCTTTAAATTTCACTGAGTTTGAAACCCTGGTGAACCAAACTGTTTTTGTTTCAGCAACACCGGGTGATTATGAACTGGAAAAATGCGGTGGCGTGGTGGTGGAACAGGTGGTGCGGCCAACCGGCTTATTGGATCCGCCCATTGAAGTACGCCCGTCTGTTAACCAGATCGATGACCTGCTGGATGAAATTGATAAACGGGTAACAAAGGGCGACCGGGTTTTGGTAACCACCCTCACCAAGCGAATGGCCGAGGAGATGGACAAATACCTGCACCGCATCAACATAAAAAGCAAATACATCCACAGCGAAGTGGATACACTGGAAAGAATTGAAATACTCCGGGAACTACGACTCGGTAAGATTGATGTGCTGGTTGGTGTTAACCTGCTGCGGGAAGGACTTGACCTTCCCGAAGTTTCGCTGGTGGCAATACTGGATGCCGATAAAGAAGGTTTTCTTCGGAATGAAAAAAGCCTGACACAGACTGCCGGTCGGGCTGCCCGTAATGTGGATGGGCTGGTTATTTTTTATGCCGATAAGATGACAGAAAGCATGCAGAAGACCATTGATGAAACGCACCGGCGGCGGGAAAAACAAATGAGCTATAATATTGAACACCATATCACCCCTACCACCATTAAAAAAAGCACAGAGCAGATCATGGCGCAGGGCTCGGTGCTGGATGTAAAGGGATACGATCCGGCCAACCCTTATTCCCTGGCACCGGATGAAGAACTGGTAACCGTTGCTGCCGAAGAACAGGCTGTGTATTCCACCATTCCCCAGTTGGAAAAAGCAATTACCAGGATCAAAAAAGACATGACCAAAGCCGCCAAGGACCTCGATTTTATGGAAGCTGCCCGGCTGCGGGATGAGATGTTCCGTATGCAGAAGAATTTAGAGGAGATGAAGAAATAATTTACTACCTTAACCCTCCTTTAGTATTTAAAACGTCGTTATATGACAACAATAGCTCTGTATAACCTGAAGGGCGGTGTTGGTAAAACCGCCAGTTGCGTAAACTTTGCTTACCTGGCTGCCGCGGATGGTTATAAAACCCTTTTATGGGATATAGACCCCCAGGGTTCTTCCTCTTTTTATTATAAGGCAAAACCGAAGACACATCCCGGCATAAAAAAACTGGTTACCAAAGATGCTGACCTCGAAAACGCCATTTTGAGCACTGATTTTGAACTGCTGGATGTAATACCAGCAGATAATTCCAGTAAAAGTTTCGACATCATGCTGGAAGAAATGAAGGGCAACAAGAACCGCCTGAAATCGATCTTAAAACAACTGCAGGGCGAGTATGATTTCGTTTTTATTGACTGCCCCCCGGGCTTTAGCGTTTTGAGTGAGAATATTTTTAATGCGGCAGACATAGTGCTGATGCCTGTCATCCCGACAACGCTCTCCATCCGCACCTATCATATGGTGAAGGATTACTTCAGGGAAAAAGACCTGGACATGAGCAAACTGATGTGTTTCTTTACCATGACCGACCTGCGTAAAAACATGCACAATGAGATCATGGATGAGCTTTATAAAGACAAACGCTTCTTCCAGAATTATATCCCCTACCTGTCCGATGTGGAAAAAATGGGCATCCACAAGGCCCCCATCATGGAATTTGCCAACAGCAGCTATGCTGCCCAGCAGTGACAATGGGAGCTTACAGAGACGCCAGATTGACAGAGAAGGGCCGATTGTTATAAAAGAATGAAGCGGCCGATCGTTCTTAAAAAAAAAAAATAGAAAACGGAGAACGGAGAAATGCAAGTAGAAAATAAGGTGGTGGTAGAATTGAAGAGAGTAGACTAGCCTTTTAAGATCAAAAGAATTATAATTAATTAGCCTTGTGCATCTTTGTGAAACAACTAACAGTATGAAAAGAGAACTTAACTCCTGGTACAGCCCGGCCCTGCAAAAAGATATGCCCATCGTTACCTATGGTGATTATGGCTTTGCCCTGTTATTCGTACCCACTGCTGCGGCAGATTACCTGGAGTACGAACGTTTCCAGATGATGGAGACCCTGGCGCCTTATATCAATACGGGCAAAGTGAAAGTGTATTCCATCAACAGCATCAATAACGAAAGCTGGCTGAATACCGAAATGGCTGGAGAGCACAAAGGGATCCGGCATAACCAGTTCAATGAGTATGTCTTTAATGAAGTGGTTCCCTTTATCAAAAACAACACGTCCGGCGAGACTCCCATTATAACCTGTGGCGCATCTTTTGGTGCCCTGCACAGCATGAACCTGTTCTTAAAACGCCCCGACATCATCAACGGGGTGATCGCCATGAGCGGCGTATATGACCTTACCGAATATTCAAAGGGGTTTTTCGACGAACAGGTCTATTTCAACAGCCCCATGCATTATATGGAGAACCTTGCTGACCATTCCGTATTAGAACAGATCCGGAAAAGTCCGAATGTTCATATATTAACCGGCAGCGGCTCCTACGAGGACCCGAATGCTTCGCGGGCCTTTGCCGGACTGCTTTACAACAAGGGTATTAACTACGAACTGGATGTTTGGGGCGAGGAATGGAAGCATGATTGGCCCACCTGGAGGGCCATGTTGCCTGCTTACCTGGATTCCAGGTTCTGATTCCCTGCCGGCTGCACAATAAAAGAATGGCTTTTGCTGTTATAGGGTTATCCTAAAAATCCTAAGAACAGTGAAAAAACCATTCCTGCTTTTCACCCTCAAGTGTACTGTAATATTATACTTTGCCGCCTGCACGGGGATCAATAGTTACACCAATTCGATCGCCGCCACCCCCCATGTAACAAAAGGGACATGGAAAGTGAACCTTTTAACCACCACCGGTACAGATGAGACCAGGCAACTCAACGGGTATGACCTTACTTTCTCCCCTTCCGGAAAGATCACCATGCAAAAGAACGGGGAAATAATAACCGGCAACTGGTCAGAAGATGAAATAGAAAAAAGGATCACCATTAACCTCGACACCCGGGACCCTGTATTGGAAAAACTGAATAATTACTGGGACATTTCCATCGCTACAGATAAAAGCATTCAATTAAAAGATACTGAAAAGGCCTCCGGTGGCCGGTTACAGATAACGAGCTTATGATAATATGATCAATGTTTTAGTTTGAGTTTAAAGATCTTAAAAAGCTGTTCCAAAATGGAGCAGCTTTTTAAGTTCCGGCATGAAGTTGACGGACGGGCATATTTGTTTTACTTTTATGCCATGTCTAAAAAACTATTCCTGTTAGATGCATTTGCACTGGTTTTCCGTGCCTACTATGCACTCATACGCAACCCCCGCATTACCAGTAAAGGCCGGAACACGAACGCCCAGTTTGGTTTCACCAATACGATCCTGGAGCTGATAAAGAACCAGAACCCCACCCACATGGCGGTGTGTTTTGATACGCATGCACCCACCGAGCGCCATACCGATTTTGCCGATTACAAAGCCAACCGGCAGGAAACACCCGAAGATATCCTGTCGGCTGTGCCGGACATCAAACGGATCATTGAAGGGCTGAATATCCCGGTCATTGCACTGGATGGTTATGAAGCAGATGATGTTATTGGCGCCTTGGCTAAGAAAGCGGAAAAAGAAGGCTATGAAGTTTATATGGTGACCCCCGATAAAGACTATGGCCAGCTGGTATCAGAGAACATTAAGATCTATAAGCCGCCCTACCAGGGCGGTAAGTTTGAGATACTGGGGCCAAAGGAGGTTTGTGAAAAATGGGGCATTGAGAATGTTGACCAGGTGATCGATATCCTTGGACTGATGGGTGATGCGGTCGATAATATACCGGGCATTAAAGGCGTAGGTGAAAAAACAGCTGCCAAACTGATAAAAGAATACGGCAGCGTGGAAGGCGTTCTTGAAAATGCCGAAAATATAAAGGGTTCCATTGGTGAAAAAGTGCGGGCCGGCAAAGAACTGGCAGTAATGAGTAAAAAACTGGCTACCATCATCACCAATGTACCCGTGGAATTCCACGAAGAGAATTTCAGGATCAGGGAAATGAACAAGCCTGCCCTGCGTGAGATCTTTGAAGAACTGGAATTTAAGACCCTCGGTAAGCGGATATTGGGAGAAGAGGCAGACGGAATCGGGAATGTAGAATTGGGTAATAAGGAGAATTCAACAGCAGAAAGTAAAACAAAGGGCACTTCCCCGCAAATGGACCTGTTCGGCAATATCATTGAACAACCACAACCGGAAACCGTTGAAATAAAGATAAACGGTGAAGGGTCCGTTACTACGATTGACAGGAATATTCATAATACGCCCCACGATTATAGCCTGGTTCAAACCGATACAGAAATAAAGGACCTGGTCAGCTATTTGTCCGGCTTCGGTGAAATTTGCTTTGATACAGAAACCACCGGCATTGATGCAAATGATGCGGAGTTGGTAGGACTCAGTTTTTCGGTCAAGCCCGGGGAAGGATTTTATATCCCATGCCCGAAGACTAATGAAGATTGTATTAAACTATTAAACAACTTTCAACGATTGTTCAACGATTCCTCCAAAACCTGGATCGGGCATAATATCAAGTACGATATGCTGATCCTGAAATGGTATGGGTTTGAACTGGCGGGAGATGTCTTCGACAGCATGCTGGCCCATTTTGTTATTGAACCTGATGGCAAGAACGGCATGGATGCCCTGAGTGAAAAATACCTGGGTTACGAACCGGTGCATATTGAAGAGCTGATCGGCAAGAAAGGGAAGGGACAGGGAAATATGCGGGATGTGGAGCCGGAAAAAATAAAGGATTATGCCGCCGAAGATGCGGATATCACCTTGCAGCTAAAAAACATCTTCCTTCCAAAACTGAAAGAAAAAGAAGTGGAAAAGGTCTTTTATGAAGTGGACAATCCCCTGGTAAAAGTTTTGACTGCCATGGAATTTGAAGGCATAAAAGTGGATGAGGGCTTTTTAAATAATTATTCCAAAGAACTGGAAAAAGAAGCCAGGGCAGCAGAAGAGGCCGTTTATAAACAGGCGGGTGTTCGCTTTAACCTGGCATCACCCAAACAATTAGGCGAAGTGCTGTTTGATAAGATGCAGATAGATCCCAAAGCCAAAAAAACAAAGACGGGCCAGTATGCCACCGGTGAAGATGTGCTCTTAAAGCTGGCCACTAAAAATAAAATAGTGGATGATATCCTTGCCTTCCGGGAATTCACCAAACTGAAATCCACCTATGTGGATGCCCTGCCCCTGATGATCAATAAAAAGACCGGCCGGGTACATACTTCGTATGCACAGGCGGTGGCGGTCACCGGCAGGCTTAGCAGCAACAACCCCAACCTGCAGAACATCCCGGTACGGACAGAAAGGGGCAGGGAGATAAGAAAAGCATTCATCCCCAGAGATAAAGACCATGTCCTTGTTTCGGCCGATTATTCCCAGATCGAGTTACGCATTGTGGCTGCCATCAGCGGCGATGCAAACATGTGTGATGCTTTCCGGACCGGGAAAGATATTCATACCGCCACGGCAGCAAGGGTTTTTAATGTAGCAGAAAAAGAGGTGACCAAAGAAATGCGCTACAAGGCCAAGAGTGTGAACTTCGGGATCATTTACGGGCAGGGTGCTTTTGGACTGGCAGAAAACCTCGGCATCGGCCGCACAGAAGCAAAGGACATCATCGATAATTATAAGAAACAGTTCCCCAATATCCAGAAGTACATGGACGACACCATTCACTTTGCACAGGAACATGGCTATGTGCAAACATTGATGGGACGCAAGCGCTGGCTCAGGGATATCCACAGCGCCAACTTTACCGTTCGTGCCTTTGCAGAACGAAATGCCATCAACTCACCCATACAGGGAAGCGCTGCCGATATGATCAAGATGGCGATGATAAAGATCCACCACGAATTCAATAAGCATAATTTCAGATCAAAGATGCTGCTGCAGGTGCATGATGAATTGGTTTTTGATGCACACATACCGGAACTGGAAGAAATAAAGCCCATTATCCTTGACTGCATGCAGACAGCACTTGCTTTGCCTAATGATGTTCCAACGGATGCAGAGATAGGGGCTGGAGTAAATTGGCTGGAAGCGCATTAACAGAAAAAGTCATCAATCAGGATGGACTTCTTACCGAACCCAGTTTGCACATAGCTCCGTATCCATTATGTATAATGTCTCCTTGCAGAGATGGTTTTTCTGCGGCGATGGATATTCCATAGATCTACCGCGTTGAATCTTCTGTTCCGGGCGGCATATTCAAATGCCAGGGTTTCCTTTACATCCCTGGCCAGGGTTTCCATTTCTTCTTTGTTCATTTTCTCCTGGATCTCCATTCTTGTCTTCATGGCTTTTTTTGTCACAAAGTAACGCCACGCAGTATTCTGTAATGTCCTGTAACCTCCTAACGGCGGCATTAAATTATCGAATGGCCTGGTTACCGGTATTTGATGCGATATTTGCTGCATGAGGCCGATCCTTATTTACTGCTATGATGCCTATTGCGGCTGGTGCTATGGGTTCAGTCCCGTGATCCGGAAAATTGCACAAGAATACAAGGACCGGCTGGATATGGAGGTATTAAGCGGTGGCATGATGACCGGCGAAGGTATAATGCCTATTGAAAAGATCGGGCCATTCATTCAAACATCCTACAAAAGCGTGGAAGACCTTACCGGCATAAAATTCGGGGAGGATTTTTTATGGCATGTTTTTAACCCGGAACAAAGTGACTGGGTGATGAATTCCGAAAAGCCAGCCATTGCACTGTGCATCTTCAAGGAATATTACCCGGAGCGGCAGCTGGAATTTGCCACCGATCTGCAATATGCATTGAATTATGAAGGAAGGGACCTGGATGACGATGAAGCCTACCGCCACCTGCTGGAAAAGTATTCCATACAACCGGAAGCATTTTACGCCAAACTTAAAAGCGAAGCATATAAAGAAGCGGCTTATTATGAATTTGCCCTGTGCAAACAACTGCAGGTAAACGGTTTTCCCAGCGTTTTTATACAAACCGGTGAATTGAAATTTGTGATGGTGGCGAGGGGATTTACTGCTTTGGAGGAACTGAGCAGCCGCATTGAAATGGTTTTGAAAGAACCGGCTGCATAGCCGTCCATTTACCCTCCCCCTGTTAAAGCGGGTCTTATTCCCAACCATTCGTAATTCCTATTCCTTTTTTGTCTTCTCCATCGGCAATTCAGGTATCCGGCTCCACTCCTGCATGCTGCCATCATACAATTTCATTTTATAACCCAGGGAACGGCCAATGAGATAATCCACACTGGCGGTTTGCCCGATAAAACAATACACGACCACTTCTTTTTGTTTATCAGGCACGACAGCAGAAAAATTCTTTTCCAGTACCTGAACCGGTTTTAAAGTATTGGTACTGTCAATCATATCCGGGTAAGGAATATTCTTTGCTCCGGTAATATGGCCATCCCTGGGATTACCGGTTGGGTCCCCGTCATACCAGCGTTTGGCTCTTGCATCTACCACTTCTGCAGATCTAGCCTGCAAAGATTTTAGAACATAAAGTTTATCAACCAATGCGCCGTTTACTGTTGCAACATAATTTCCTTTTTTATACACGGATGGCTTGCCTGTTACCGGGTACCCGGCTTTTTTCCAGGCTTCAATGCCTCCGTTTAAAAAAGAAACTTTGCCCTGCAGTCCGAAATGCTCCATTGCTAAAAACATTCTTGCGGCAATGGTTACATCAGCCCCTTTATGACAAATAATAATCATTGAATTTTTATTGATGCCCAGATCCTGCAGCACTTTGGTGGCAGTTCCAGGATCGGCAGAAACCATATTGGCTTCAGGTGTGTTAAAGGCCAGCCACTCAGGCCAGAGAAAGCGGGAGCCTTCAATATGCTCACGGTCATAATCGGCTTTAACGATGAATCCGGTGTATAATATTACCAGGTTGGGATTATTGATATTTTCATTCAACCACTGCGGCGATACAATAACGGGTTGTTGTGCTTTTGCACAGAATGAAAAAAGCACGATAACTAAAAAAGTTGCGATTTTTTTCATAACGCTGGTTTTATTCAGTAAAATAGAGAGAAAACCGGGTGCTTCATGGGTTTCTTGATAAGCGGTACAGTTGTCTCCACCAAAGGGGCGGTTGCGCTTATTTCCGCTTTAGATTTTTCTCATAGGTCTCGATCCATTTCTCTACACTGACCTTGCTGCACAGTTCCCCGATCAGCTTATAGGGAATGTTTTCCGGTTTTTTGAACCGCATGCAGCTTTTACCCATATCCAGTTTACCCAAACCAGTTTTTGCGTATTCATCAGTAAACCATTTTAACAGTTTAGGGTCGGCATAAATACCCATGTGATAAAAGTTAATGCTGTTTTTTGCGAAGCCATCCCTGCAAAGGGTAATGGGTCTTTTGGGTTACAATGATATCCGGCCGGGTAAATGGAATGTGGCACACAATAGCCCATCATACCGTAACCCATCACTTCTTTAAATCCTTTGGGCAGGTTCTTTAAAACAACTTTACGCAGTTTGCTGAAAGCTTCCTGCCTGTCTGCAGGTATTTCTGCAATATATTTTTCGGGGGTGTCTGCTTTTGATTGCATAGACAGGTTATTTATTGTTAGCGGTTGAATACGCTCCTGCTACAAATACAAAGATCAATGCAGTACAGAGCGTGGGAGGAAAAAAAGTGAACACAGCCATGGCAGCAAACAAGGCTCCAAAGACCAACGCTTCAATAAGCAACAAGCCTTTCCATATTTCTGCAGCAAGATTTTTCTTTTTTAAATACCAATTTAATGCTGCCCCAAATAAGCAGAGAAGGGTAAAACTGAGGCTCAGCCCCGTAAACAGATCCGCAAAACTGGGATGAAAGCCCATGCCGGAATCCGGTTTATAGTTACTTGTCAGGTCAAGGAGTTCTTTCTCGGTCTCATTCTGTGGCTCGGGCTTCATAAAAAAGCTTAGTGAATGAAATACTGCAGTCAGTAGCTGGGTGATGATGGCCCCCATATCCAGAAAGAAAATTTCTTTAGCATAGCAGTTAATTTATACAGGAAGATAATTTAAAAACTCAGTATGCGGAAAAATTCCGGCCAGGGGCCCATCTCTTCTTTATATTGTTTTGCCATTACCCTTGCTATCTGCGCCAGGTGCGTAAGATCATGTGCCACCCAGGTGGCTAATAAATTCCGCAGCGTCACTTCACCCAGCACCGGGTGCATGCCTTTCCGGTCCATGTCTGCTTCGGTCAAATTCAATGACCGGAACCAATTCATATTTTCCTTTCGCAGGATTGCAAATTCATCCAGCAACTGCTGCATTGTTTTCCCCTTGCTGGCTTCATACATCGCGGTCCTGTCCCAGCGCTCAAAGGTTTTGGTGTTTCCGAACTCAAGGATCATTTTTGCCCGGGCTGTCCAGTCTGTTTTTTCCCCGTGTATCAGGTGTCCAACCACATCATACGGCGAAAAGGTTTCAGGCCCTTCGTTGGGCATGATCCAGTCATCACTTAAGCCGGCAAGCAAAGCCTGCAGAACAGCTGGCGACCTGTCCAGTATCTCGTATGATCTTTCTAAGCTGTATTTCATCCTATTGACGTTTGTAATAAAAATTCTGTCGTTTCCCTGTTTCGGTACCATCATCCACAAATGCATGTATCGAATCACCTGTTACAAGCCGGTAAACGATCCGCTTCGGGAAGTCATGAGCAGGATTTTCAAAAATAAATACATCATTTTCCGCACGGGTCATTTTGAAGGCAACCGGTTGATTGTTATTCTGGTCTTCAACCGCTGATGTATATAATATCCCTTCTTGGGTGTTTGTTAATGCAACCCGTTCATTTATGATGGTATCCGTTCCCCGTATCATATAGCCCTTACCCTGCAGGTGATTGTCGTCTGTCTTCTTCCATTCTTCGCAGATGGCGCCCCGCCTGGTTGTCATTTTCCAGGTCCCCTCCAGGATGTATAATTTTTTAAATATCTTATTGTCTGTTAAAAAGAATGCGCTGAAACACAGAACAACGGCAACCCCGGGTACAATTCTTTTCATTTCCTTTTCTTTTTAGAGGTTTTGGCAATCTTGTTAAATTCCAGGGCCAGTATTATCCAGTACTCCAGTTTCTTTTTTGTGTTGAGTACACCTGCATCCACAAAAACATATCCCTTCATGACCTTACCGGTAAAGTCCATCGGCATGCATCCATCTTTTTCCATTACCTCATCATAGCGCCCGGGATCCAGCCTCACCATTAATCTTTCTTTCTCAACACCCACGCACATTTTATCATTCACCATAAAGCAAAGGCCCCCGAACATTTTTTTCTCTTCGGTGATCCTGTGAGTAAGAGAAATAATCTCCCGTACCCTGCCGGCAAGTTTTTCATTATAAGACATCCTGATCAGGAATTTATAACATGTTGTAACTTTTCGTCTTTATTCCGGAGATCGATTCCTCCTTCCAGCAGGGATTTAAGGTTGGCCAGGTAAAAGGTCCAGCCTGTTTTACACCCCAGGTGCCAGTAATGCATCCCTTGTTCATCCGTTGGAATACTGTCCTGCACCAACTCAACGATATGCCGGCCTTCCTCATTCTTAATGGTTACCGAGCAGTCTCCAGCTTTTCCAAAACTGAATTTAAAAAAATCCCTGCCATTGCAATCCAGTATATTTCCATACTCGGCCGTTTCATCATTCCAGCCATGCCAGCGCCACGTATAGGTATCGCCTGCCTGAACAGGTTCATTGTCATCCCGCAAATTCCCGCCGGGTTTTTTGTATTCACTCAGGCGCAGGAACCAGTACTCCATGCCCTCCCGGGTTGCCCAGCACCAATAAAGTTTTTCGATGGGGGCATTCACATTGATCCTTGTCACAAAACGGCTCCAGTCATATGTACTCATACCATTCCTATTTGGACTTACTGTTTCGCTTCCATAGGAAACGCTTTGGCAAAACTTTCTTCACTTGCTCCCTTCCCGGTATCGGCATCCACCAGTACCTTCCAGGTACCATCTTCTTTTTCAAGCACTACAAAGAACCTTCCGTAATAGGACCTTGGTTCTTTTCCTTCCTGCATAACCGTTCCTTTATAATACCCGCTTTCCCAGGCTTTGTTTCCGTTGCTTATCCTTTTATCAAACCGCAATTCAAACAAGCGGTCTGTCTTCTGTTTTGGATTTTTGTTATTTGCCTCTCCCGCCGGAAAATATTTATCAAAATCAAGTATTACCCCCCGGTCAATTTCCACCCTTGTAATTCCTTTGCTGTGTACACTGCTGAAAGCAGCTTTATCTCCCGAAACAAGATGCGTAATAAACGGTTTCCATACCTGGTCATTTATTTCCTTTACCCATCTCAGGCTATCGGATTGGGCATTTACAAAATAAAAAAACAGAACAGCAACGCTGAGCAGCAAATGCTTTTTCATAGCAGTTATTTTATTGAGGAACGCTGTGAAGCCCGATACGGTTGCCTTCTGTGTCCATTATCACCGCCATAAAACCATACTCAGGACTTATTTCCGTTTTAGGCAACAGAATGCTTCCACCTGCCCCCTGCACTTTATCCAGTACATGCTGTACATCCGGGTTGCCATTCAGGTAAATTAACGGCCCCTCGGTTGCAGATGCTTTATGAAAGCCGCCGCTGTCGACCAGGGCCCCCCCAACCTGGGTCATCATATCATCCAGGGGAAACATGCGCATTTTGATATTAGGCATATCCATTGGCATCATACTTATACCAAAGATGGCTTCATAAAATTTTTGTGCCCGGTCAATGTCGGTGGTTGGTATTTCAAACCAGCTGATTGCATTGTTCATTGTGTTTGTTTTATTTTATTACAGATCGTAAGAATTTGGTCTTCCCC
Source organism: Chitinophagaceae bacterium (assembly GCA_016710165.1). Classification (NCBI taxonomy): domain Bacteria; kingdom Pseudomonadati; phylum Bacteroidota; class Chitinophagia; order Chitinophagales; family Chitinophagaceae; species Chitinophagaceae bacterium. Next base: position 2,147,520 of record JADJLJ010000001.1, read on the forward strand.
CAGTTCCAGTGCTTTAAAATCTCCTGCTTCTTCTTTGATCATCGTTGCGGTTCCCATCATACTGAAGTATTTAAAGCGGTGTTCCAGTTTTAATATTACCCCTCCGCCGGCTTTTTCTCCATAAATATCCCAGTTATAGGCCCTGTGTTTCTGGTACGTGGAAGGGGATACTTTTTTTTCTTTACTAATATAGTATTTAACCCATGAATTCATTTTCTGCAGTTCCAGCACCGAACAGTTTTGTTCCAGCACCTTTTCCCCGGTATCATATAATCTCCAGCTGATGACGGAGTCTGTTGCAACCGTATAGTCTTCGCATTCATAGCCTAGGCCGTTGCTTCCTGCTGATACGGCCTTACCCAGTCTGCCGGAATAATAGTAAACAGTTGTGTCTTTCCCCAGGAATTGGCTTTGGTAATCATCCAGGTCGTACCTGAAAATACTCTTTACAGGCCTTGCGTTTGAAAGCGAATCCGCATTGACTGAGTCGCTGCTGTACGTATACGCGTATTCAATCAGCCCGGTAAAGTATTTTTCACCGCTTTTGTCCCTGCACCCGGCATGAACAAACAAAACGAGCAGCATATAAATATAACCATTCTTCATTTTATTCTCCGGTATTCCAGGTCGTATTCGGTTGCCCAGGTAGCTCCCTTGTCTTTTGATATCTCCCCATGCTGCCGGAGCTTTACCGGGTCCAGGTTTGTAAATGTTATTTTCCGTATGGCCATGGTATCCTTATTGAACTTAAAAGGAGAAGAGCTGAAGATGATCTTATTCTCTTCAAACTTTCCCTGCAGGTATTCATTGCTTCCCCCGGTATTATCCACCCAAGTCTGTTGCCATTGCCTGGTGGCGGCATTATACGTGTTAAAGCTTTTACCGGCATAACGAAGACCCTGCTGCAGCGATGCGCTGGTCCATTCTTCCAGGATAACGCAACTGTCCAGGATCAGGCTGATCTTACTGTCGCCGGCTTTCTTCCCGTTTACTCCAAAAGCCTCCCATTCGCCGATCCAGAAATCAAATTGCCTGTATTCCGGCCGGCTGCAGGGGAGTTTGCCACTTTGTGCATTTGCTGCAGAGATCAGCGTACTGAGAATAAGGAGTGTAATTAGCTTTTGCATGTTCGTTTTTTAGTGCAGACAATAATCTGGTTCATTCTGCTTCCCTGCCGGTCAAGCTATGCACCCGTTCATCATTTAATTGCGCCCGGGGTAACTGCTCGTTTTCTATGCCTTTGGTTTCCCGTTGTTCAGCCCGGTTGCCGGTTGCCTCATTTTATTTCAAAGTAAGAAATTTAAAATAACCCGGAACGGATTTATGACAAGCGGCGATGCAACGGCCCGGTTTTTTCCATAAACATTTATTTACGGTTCGTTTACCATTTTTTAACAACTGAATTGTGCAAACCAAAAGGCAAATTCATCCTAGAAGCAAATCAACTGTTATGCAATTGCCTTCCCTGTTTACAGATGCCCGTTATTTCCAGATCATCTTCCAATCTGCTTTTTTAAGCTATGGCCTCTTCTTTCTTCATTGGGATAATGAAGCATGGCTGTACGCTACTTATTTTATTACCAGCCTCATCACACAGTTCGTTTGTGAACGGGTATTGGGCAAAAAAAATATTCCGTTATGGCAACGGTATAAAAAAGGCATTCCCTCTGTGCTGATATCATCCTTCGGATTAAGCCTGCTGCTGAAAACAAATGACCCCTGGGTGGCTGTGCTGGCAGCGGTTGTTTCCATTCTTTCCAAATTCATCATCCGCATTAAAGGCAAACATATTTTTAATCCTTCAGCGCTTGGAATCACTGTTGCTGTGCTTCTCACGGGCAATGCCTGGATAAGCCCCGGCCAATGGGGAAGCGGGGCAGTAATATTGTTTGGGGTTTGCAGTTTAGGGTTTGTAGTTACCACAAGGGTTCAGAAACTGGATGTGAGTCTTTCATTCCTGGGAACATTTGCTGCCCTGCTGTTCATAAGGCAGGTCATTTATTTAGGGTGGCCGATGGATCATTTCATTCAATCGGTGAGTACCGGCAGCTTATTACTTTTCTCTTTCTTTATGATCACGGATCCAAGAACAACACCCAATCATAGTGTGGTAAGAATATTGTGGAGTGCTGCCATCGCTGCTGTCGCATTTTACTTAAGTGCTTTTAAATTCATGAACGGTGCTCCCATATTCGTGCTGGTGCTTGCACAGCCTCTGGTACCCCTGCTTGATATACTGTTCAGGGCCCGGAAGTTTGAATGGGGATCTTCAAAAAAATTTACACCGCAGGAAGCGGAATTCCTGCAAACGGTCTACAGCAGGTCAGTTATGTAATTATTCAACTCAAAAAATAAATTATGAAAAAGAAAATTCTGATCATCGGGGGATTTATTGTCCTGTCGCCGGTATTGTACTCCTTCTGCGGGTTTTATGTGAGCAAGGCCGACGGCACGTTAAAGAACAAGACCAGCCAGGTCATCCTGGTGAGGGATGGCAACAGGAATGTAATTACCATGTATAACGACTTTAAGGGCGATACCAGGGATTTTGCCATGATAGTGCCGGTGCCGGTTGTTTTAAGGAAAGAAAACATCAAAGTAGTAGATCAATCTATCTTTCAGAAACTGAATGACTACAGTGCGCCAAGGTTGGTGGAGTATTGGGACCAGAATCCTTGTTATGATTATGAAGCATTGTATGAAAGAAAGTCAATGGCGCCAGCGGCTGATTTGAACAGGGCATTAGCCGGGAAAGTAGCGGGGGCACAAACATCCGTAAAAATAGAAGCCAAATACATTGTTGGCGAGTACGATATACTCATCCTCAGTGCTAAAGAGAGCGGTGGTTTAAAAACCTGGCTCAATGAAAATGGCTATAAGATCCCTGCCAATGCAGAAGAGGTGCTGGACCCGTACATAAAAAGTAATCTCAAATTCTTTGTGGTGAAAGTGAACGAAAAAGAAAAACAGAAACTGAATAATAATTTTCTCCGCCCGATCCAGATCAGTTTCCATTCTCCCAGATTCATGTTGCCCATACGGCTTGGCATGGCCAATGCCGATGGTGACCAGGACCTGGTGGTGTATGCCTTCACCCGCAAAGGCAGAATTGAATGCACCAACTACCGGAATGTGAACATCAGCAGCAATAAGAATATCCCCTTGTTTGTTCAGAAGAACTTCGGAACGTTCTATGGCAACCTGTTCTCCCGGCAATGGAAAACCGAAGATAAGAGTGTTGCCTTCCTGGAATATGCCTGGAATGTTACCCCCATTAACCCCATGAAATGTGATCCCTGCGTGGGTAACCCGCCAACAGAACAGGACCTGGTGCAGAGCGGCGTATGGTGGCTGAATGGAAAAGACTGGAGCGATTACAGCGATATTGACAACGACGAACCGGATAACGGAAACAGGAATGTACATTTTACGCGGCTGCATTTCCGCTATAACCGGAATTCCTTTGCACAGGACCTGATGTTCCAGGTAACGCCCAATACCGAAAATTTCCAGGGAAGGTATATCATCACCCATCCTGCCACCGGTGACTTTAATTGTGATGCCGGGAAAAAATACCTGTATGACCTGAAACAAAGAAGAAAAAAGGAATTACAGGAACTGACCCGGCTTACGGGGACCGATATCAGCAACTGGCAGGAAGATGCCATGGCAAAAAATGATGAGGCCGCACATAAGAATGTTCAGTATGCAACATTGATCCCTGAATACAGGCATGAAATGGAAAATAAAAGAACTGCCCCTTCCGGAATTATTTTATTAAGTGCGGTGGTCTTAGGCGGGGCAGGTTTATTGCGCTGGAAGGGGTTGATTTAGAATGGTTGCTTTCCCGGATCCTTATTACAGAACCCCCACTCAGTCGGGGGTTCTGTAATAAAAAAGGCTCCGCCAAAGCGGGAGCCCTTTTATTCGCATTCACCTTTAAACTATTGTCCGCCTCCGCCACCACCGCCAGCTGGTCTTTGCGGCCTGGTAGAAGGTTCAATTTCCTCGATCCATTTTTTCATTTGCTCAGCGGTAAATATCGCTTTCAGTTTACCATCCCTTACATCAGAAAGTTCTTTGCGTTTTGCTGCAAAAGCTTCCCGGTCGAAACTGCCGCTGGCACGCATTTCTTCCATTGCTTTTTGCTGCGTGTTGTAAAACTCGGCAATGATCGCTTCTGCTTTTGCCTTTATTTCAGCATCCATATTCAGGGGAGCCATTTTTTCAACAGTGGCTTTTGTTCTTTCTTCAGGGGTCATGCGCTGACCGCCGCCTCCCTGGGCATTTACTGTGGTTATGCTGATGATGACCGCAGACGCCATTAATAACAATTGTTTTTTCATCTTATTTAAATTAAAGGTTTACGATATCGTGTGATCTTAAAGATCATTTGGCGGGTTTCTTTCTTGCTTCACCACCCCGCCGGTTCAATATTTTTACAAACAGGGAATCAAACTTTGGCAATTGGTCCTGTGTACAAAGCATGCGGATGCTTCTCAGGTGATTGAACATCTGCAGTTCCATTGTTTTTTGTGAAGCCGCTGATTGGTCGGCAACAAGGTTCATGACAGAGTCGGAAAAATCACCTGCAGCAAGTTGCCTGAACTGTTTATCCTTTGACGCCCGGTGGCTTTCAAACATCTTTTTTACATTTTCCTGGTGCCTTGTGCTCAGGGTATCGTATTGCTGAAGCTGTTGCGGCGTAAATCCTATTTCCTTTTTCAGGAATTCCGCGATCATGGTTTTCCGGTCGGGTCTTTTCTCCATTCGCCGGTCGTCCTTCCTCATCACAAAGAAAGCAACCATGGCAATATTTGCAACCAGCAATATGGCTATCACCAAAAGAAAAACCTTGCTCCTGTTTTGCTTGTTTATCATTATGGTTGAGTGTTTTCAGTATCATAAATAGTGGCAACGGTATACGAGAATTCATCCGTTGGGGACTGGGCAACCTGCTCGGTTGCCGCACCGGGATTGGCGGGCCGGTTGAACATCAGCACCGCCAGGTTTATCAAAATGATCATGCACAAGCCTGAAAAGGCAACTACAGGCCTGCCAATGAACCAGCCGGCTTTTTCCCATACGGATTCAACCTCCCTGTTCATGCGTGCATGTATACGGGTAAGCAGGAATGGCTTAGCCTCCGCACGGCTTACAGCGTCCACACTGGCCAGTGTTTCGTCAATGAGCTTGTCTATATGTTCTTTCTTATTCATAACGGATCTGTTTTATTGTTCCGTGATCTTTTCTTTATAATAATCAGCCAATATCTTCCTCAAATTCGTTTTTGCCCTTGCGATCAGGGACTCTACCGCATACAGGGTGGTGCTCATTATTTCAGCCACTTCCTGGTAACTCTGCCCCTCCAGCTTGTGCAGCGTAAAAGCGATCCGTTGCTTATCCGGTATCTGCTTCAGTGCATGGAACAATTCTGCTGCCCGTTCCTTTTTCTCCATCTGCACGCCCGGGTGATTGAATTCCGCCGGCTGAAACGGCTCTTTTTCATCATTCCCAAAAAGGCTTTGCACAAAGGCAAAACGCTTTTTCCTTTTCTTCCGTTTCTCATGGTCCAGCGCCTTACTCACCGTAATGCGGTAAAGCCAGGTGGAAAATTTTGATTCACCTTTAAAAGAACTGACCGACTGGTACACCTGTATAAAAACCTCCTGTGTTATATCGTCTGCATCCTCCTCATTCTGTACAATGCCCAGTGCCGTATTGTAAACCATATGCTGCCACTCATCCACCAGCTTCTTAAAAGCCGGTTCATCGCCCTGCTGCAGTTGTGCAATTAATTCCTGTTGATCCAAAACGTCGCATTTAATTCGCTTCTTTAAAAGTAATTAAAATGGACGAAAGCCTCCTCCCTGTCCACCCATCCTGTTCCGGTCGAACCCGGAATTGGTATTGGTTGCAGGGGCCACACCAAAATTCTTCAGGCTGTAGGTGAAGGTGAGCATGAAATACTGCCGCAATACCTGGTTCTGCACATCCTGGATGTACGAATCGGTAGCTGTACGGGTGATGCTCTGGTTTTGTTTCAGCAGGTCAAATACCGTAAGCTTCAGTTCTGCCTGTTGTTTCTTCAGGAATTTTTTCCCGATGCCGGCATTCCACAACCAGTAATTCTGGTTGAATCCCCCGGTTAACCCGCTGTAACTCTGGTTGCTTACATCGTTCTGGATAAACCATCCTTTCTTATTCAGAAGATTCAATTGCACGCCGGCAGACTGCTGAACATATTTATTATTCAACTGCGGCTGAATTGAATTTTTTACATTATTAAGGTTCACGGAATAACTGACATTGAAATCAATGAATTCACTGATATTACTTGCCACCACCACACCGGCATTGTAGGTGGTTGATTTTGAATTATTGCGTACATTATTTATCAAGCCGGGGGTATTGCTGTATGTCAACCCGCCATTCAGGCTCAGGTTTGATTTCATGAACTTAAGGGGCATGGCATACGTTAAGAATGAACGCAGGCTCCAGAACCCGTCAATATTCACCGGTTTCGACAATTGGGATCCTTTATAAAGGGTAACAGAGCTGTTCAGCACACTGTCCTGCGAAGCGGTATACGTGGCATTGGTTATGTAATTGCTGTTCTGTTGCAGGAATATATTTGCAAAAAAACTTTTGGCTTTGGCCGTATTGGTATAGGTATACCTTGCACTGAGGATATTACCCACCTGTTGCTTAAGCTGGGGGTTCCCGGCTGTAATAAACAAGGGGTTGTTGTTATTATACACATCCTGCAACTGCGTTACGGAAGGCGCATTGGTATTTGCCCGGTAAAATATGCGGATGCTGTTCCGTGCATTTAATTTTTTATTCCACATCAGGTTGGGAAGGATGTTATTGAATGTCTTGCTTACATTGGCTGTAGTCGGGTAGGTCCTGTCGCTGGTAAGTATGGTGTATTGATAAGACAATCCAACAGAGAACATATTATCCCGGTCACCCACACGATAGCTTGTTCCCACATTGTGCCGCGTGGTTACGTTGTCGAATTTGTTTGAAAGGGAATCATCAAATACGGAATATTTTCCACCCACATAATCATACTGATAAACCTCCTGGTCTGACCTGCTTTTTGAATACGAAGGAGAATAATTGAACTGTAGCTGTCCCTTTTTTCCAACCGGTTCTGTATAGGCAATATTACCGGAGAGCTGGTAACCATTCGTTACCAGGCCCGTGTACTGCTGCAGGGAATCACTCAACGTTCCGCTGGGAGTATAATAATTGTTGATGTTCTGAACGTAGGTATCTCCATCTTTCCTGTTCAGTGCTGTATTAAAATTCACAGAAATGGTGCGGCCCTTTTTCGCAAACGAGTGACGGAACAAGATGTTGTTGTTAAAGTTATAGCCCGATGTTCTCGTGTCGGTATTATTAACGGACCGGCTGATAATATCTGTGGGAGAATAACTGTTAAGGCCGGATATGTCTTTTAGTGATTTGTTGTTTTGAAAACTCAGGCTCGGCGAGATCATGATGGAATTCCTGTCATTGATCTTATAATTCAGCCGGAAGTTTATGCGGTGATTGAAGTTTTTTGAACTGGACAGGGCATTCTCATTATAAAACTGGTTCTTGCCCGACAACTGAAAGTTCTCGGTATTGGATACCTGGTCGTTATTGGTATTGCTGTTGTTGAAGAAATAACTTCCGGATACCTCCGCTTTCTTTCCCCAGAGGTCGGAATAATTCAGGCCGAATGAATTTGTTTTGCTTATCCCATTCTGCTGGCCTACCGTAAAATTGTTGTTGTTTCCGCCAAAATTACCACCACCACCACGGTTACCGCCACCACCACGGTTTCCGCCGCCACCGCTGCTGGTAACCCCCAGCAGGTCCTGCGATGCAAAATTCTGCTGGTTGATATTATTGGCCAGGCCTACAAAGGTCAGCCGCACATTCTTTTTAAACAGGCTGACATTACCTCCTGCATTGTAAGTGCCTTGCGTACCGGCACCTGCATATATCCTTCCAAACTGGCCATTACGCATGCCTGATTTGGTTACGATATTGATGGACTTGGTGCTGTTCCCGTCATCAAAACCTGTGAACTGGGCCTGGTCGCTCAGTTTATCAAATACCTGTATCTTATCAATGATGGATGCCGGCAGGTTTCTTAAAGCGGCTGTGGCATCATCCCCAAAAAAATCACGGCCATCAACGGTCACTTTCCGCACCTGGTCGCCACCAGCGGTCACATTCCCATCCTTATCGATGGTTACCCCGGGGAGTTTCTTGATCATATCTTCTGCATTGGCATCGGGATTAACTTTCAGCTCGCTGGCATTGAATTCAAGGGTATCGCCTTTTTGTGTCACAACCGGCTTCCTGGCTTTCACCACAACACCTTCCAGTTCTTTGGCCATTTTTGCAAGATTGAACTGGAGGGGTTCTTTATTACTTGCCTGCAGGTTGATGACCTGGGAAACCACATCATACCCGATCATACTTGTAAGAAGGCGGTATTTATCAACGGCCAGCCCGGTAAATGAAAAATCCCCTTTTGCATCCGTTAAAACGGTTTTGGGATTCAAGGAATCCTTTTGTGCGATCAGGGTTACGGTTGCCCCCGGAATGGGTGTTTTGCTGTCTTTGTCCTGCAGTTTGCCCTTAAGGGTCAGGTTCTGGCTATTTGCAGCGAGGGCGCCCAGGCTGAAAATCAAAAGGAATAATGCTGATCTTAATCTCATAATTTTTTGTTGTATGCCCATTAGACGACAGTTTTTGCCCGAACTGGCGGCTGAAACCGGGCTTTTCGGCCCCGATATTAAGTACGGCACCCATTCCGGATAAATGGTATACGGCAGGGATTAACGGGCACTTCCCGATTAATTAATAAATTGCCTTTTTAGGGTTAACTTGCACGCCTAAATTTTAAACGACTCATATGGAATACAGCAAATTGGTATCGGTGACCGGGCTCCCGGGTTTATTTGAACTATTATCCTCAAAAGCCGACGGGGGTGTGGTGAGGTCACTGGAAGACAAAAGCACAAAATTTGTAAGCAGCCGCGTGCATAATTTTTCCCACCTGGAGAGCATTGAAGTGTTTACCAGCAAAGACAATGTGAACCTGGTGGATGTTTTCAATGCCATGAAGGGAAGCAAGGCAAAGCTTCCGGCCGATACTGATGCCGCTGCAGTTAAAAAATACTTTGAAAAGGTTTACCCCGATATGGATTTCAGCCGGGTTTATGCCAGCGATATGAAGAAGATGGTAAAGTGGTTTGGCATCCTGAGCGCAAATAATATTGAGATCAAATTATCGGAGAACCCGGCCGATACAGCAGACAATACAGCTGCCGAAAGCAAGCCCAAGGCAGTAGAGACAAAAGCGGCTGCCGTAAAGAATGCCCCGGCTAAAAAAATAAATGCACCGAGGAAGATGGCATAGTTTCCCCTGACCCAAAAGGGGAATAAGGCAACAGTTAAATTATTTAAAATCCTGCCGGGCTTAATAACTGTGGCAGGATTTTAATTTTAGTTCCAAACTCACGACTCATATCTCACGACTCACGACCATGTACACCGCAGATATAAAAAAACTCCCCCGTCATTTTGTTCCCGGGAATTTTACCATCACCAACTGGCAAAGCCTGGAACCCTACTTTAAAGACCTGCTCGAAAGAAAGATCGAAACAAAAGCCGGACTGGAAAAATGGCTGAAGGACCAGAGCGAACTGGAAGCCGTGGTGAATGAGGATGCCTGCTGGCGGCAGATCAAAATGACCTGTGATACCGAAAACAGGTCGCTGGAAGAAGCGTTTAATTTTTTCTTCATGGAGATCCAGCCAAAGATCCAGCCTTACTCGGATGCACTGAATAAAAAACTGGTGAACCACCCGCTGGCAAAAGAACTGGACCCGGAAAAATATTTCACCTACCTGCGTAACATCCGCAAAAGCATTGAACTTTTCCGGGAAGCGAATATCCCTTTGCAGGCAGAGCTCTCTGTCATGCAGCAGCAATATGGTGTTATTGCAGGCAAAATGACCGTAACCGTTCAGGGGGAAGAATATACCCTGCAACAGGCCGGTAAGTTCTTAGAAAACCCCGACAGGAAATTAAGAGAAGAAGTATACCGGAAAATAAACGACAGGAGACTTCAGGATAAGAAAGCACTGGATAAATTATTTGACCAGTTGATAGAAAAAAGGAACCAGGAAGCACTCAATGCCGGGTTTGCCAATTACCGGGATTATCGTTTTAAGGAGCTGGGCCGTTTTGATTATACCAGGGAAGATTGTTACCAGTTTCATGAAGCCGTAAAGCAACATGTATTGCCGCTTGTGAATATCATTTACCGGAACAAAAAAGAAAAGCTTGGGATAGCTGTTTTACGGCCCTGGGATATTGATGCAGAACCGGAAGGGGTTAAACCACTGCATCCTTTTGAAACAGGAGAAGACCTGATCCGGAGGTCGGTTGAATGTTTTACAAAACTTCGTCCCTTCTTTGGCGACTGCCTTAAAAAGATGCAGGAACTCAGGCACCTTGACCTGGAAAGCAGGAAGGGAAAGGCGCCCGGGGGATATAACTGCCCGCTGGCCGAAAGCGGCGCCCCCTTTATTTTCATGAATGCCGCCGGGCAGATGCAGGATGTGACCACCATGCTGCATGAAGGCGGCCATGCGATACATTCGTTTCTTGCCCATCCGCTGGAACTGAATGGTTTTAAGGAATACCCCATGGAGATCGCGGAAGTGGCCAGCATGGCCATGGAACTGATGAGTATGGAGGAATGGGAAACATTCTTTACCGGACCGGAAGACCTGAAACGGGCAAAAGAACATCAACTGGAAAGAGTGATCACCATTTTCCCCTGGATCGCCATCATAGATAAATTCCAGCACTGGGTCTATGAAAATCCTTTGCATACGCATGATCAACGTACTGCCCGGTGGAATGAGATCCTGAAAGAATTCCAGGATGATGTGATCGACTACAGCGGACTGGAAACATTCCGGAGCAACAGTTGGCAACGCCAGTTGCATTTATTTGAAGTACCCTTTTATTATATAGAATATGGCATCGCCCAGTTAGGCGCCATTGGCATGTGGATGCAGTTTAAAGAAAACAAAGAACTGGCATTGGACAATTACTGCAGGGCCCTTGCACTGGGCGGCACCAAAACACTGCCGCAGCTTTTTGAAACAGCCGGGTTAAACTTTGATTTCAGCCCCGAAAGGATAAAGGTGCTGATGGAGTTTGTAAAAAGCCAGATGAAATAAGCCTGTTATTTGCACGCATCACAGGTACCGCTGATCACCACATCTGTCTGCCGTTGTTTAAACCCTTTGGGCAGTTTTACTTCCGGTATAGTTACATGATCCAGGCAAATGGTCTTGTCGCAAACATCACAAATGAAATGTACATGGTCATCGTGATGGTGACCTGCTTCGCAATTATCCTTACACAGGGCGTATAGTATGGAGTTGTCGGTAGTAGGTATGTTATGAATGATGCCTTTCTCCACAAAGGTCTGCAGGGTACGGTAAACAGTGACCCGGTCAAAGGAAGCATCGGTATCTTTCTCTATATCGGCATGGGCAAGCGCCCCTTCGCTTTTTAAAAAAAGTTCCAGGATTTTTTTGCGGCCGTCCGTCACGCTGAGCTGGTTTCTTTTTAATATGTCCAATAACTGGTCCATAAAACATTAATTCGGTGTATTGCTGAACCCGTTCATAAACCGTTTGGTCGTTACTTTTTCCTTGAGCAGGCCCTTAATATCAGTTATCATTTTATCTACTTCTTCATTATTCAACCCGTCATAAACCATCCCTCTTACCCGGCCCAGTTTATCTACCAGGGCAAAAAACTGGGTATGTATGAACTGGTCCTGTATCTGGATTGAATCGGGTTTCCCATTGTCGATACCATACGCCTGCCTCGCCATCCTGTAAAGCGCTGTTTTATCTCCTGTAACGAAATGCCAGTTCAGGTTTGTGGTTTGAACTTTGCTCACGGCGCCCTGCGGGTGACCTGCGGCCGGTTCGTATTCAATTTTATACGATCCATCTTCTTTCTTTACCAATTTACCATTGATCATCTTTTCCTCATACGCTTTCAGGAGCGGCACCGAATCGGTTTCCGGCATGCAGGTGTGGGAAAGGATCATAAAACCCGGTTCATCTTTAAAAGCATCATACACACGCCGCATGTTTGCATTCATCTTGGGACAGATCCCTTTGCAGGTGGTAAAAAAATATTCAGCCACATATACTTTTTCCTCCGTTTCCCGCTGCGAAATGGTTTTACCATCCTGGTTCACAAAGGAAAAATCACCGACATTGCTGTTGCGTACAACCAGGTTTGACTTTGAAAAATCGTAATCCCTGAACAACGCCAGGTAAAAGCCGCCCAGCAACAAAACGAAAAAGGTCACGTATATCAGCCACTTCTTACTCATGTGAACTCATTTGCAGCAAATTTACAACCCTTTCATTTAGCACGGCCGTCCTGGATATAATATTTGCAACATTATTGCATTTTTATTAATTTTGCCCTTCATATGAATATTAAACTGAACTGGGATGCCATGGGAATTGCCACGTCCGTTGCCTGTGCCATTCACTGTGCTTTACTGCCGGTACTGATGTCAACACTGCCTGTGTTCGGCATCAACATCATCCACAATATATTTTTTGAGTGGGGCATGATCATCCTGGCATTTGCAGTTGGCTCCTACTCGCTTTTTCATGGTTTTATCAAACACCACCGCTCCTTGTTACCGGTTTTGATCTTTACGAACGGTTTTATTTTCCTGGTACTTAAACAGTTCTTAACCCGGCTTGAAATTCCCTTTCTGCTGATCGCCGTTGTTTTTATCATCAGTGCTCATTTTTACAATTACCGTTTGTGCCACCGGAGCAAATGTACTTCCCCGCACCATAAGCACTAAGGGCTGCCGGTTTATTCATTCATTGCCGATTCTTTATATTTATGATTCAATCTGACTAATTATGAAGAAGTTTTCCCTGCTTTTCATCATGCTGTTTTACTTATTCAATATTTCATCCGCCCAATCACCGGACGAAACCATTATCCGCTCTGAAATTGAAAAGCAGCGCCTGGCCTGGAATAAAGGAGATATTGAAAGCTTTATGGGGACGTACTGGCAAAATGATTCCTTAATGTTCATCGGCAAAAGCGGGGTTACCTATGGCTGGCAAAACACCCTTAACAATTATAAAAGAGGCTATCCCGATACGGCTGCCATGGGCAAACTGGACTTTGATATACTGCAGGTAAAACCGCTTTCTGACACATACTTTTTCGTGGTGGGCAAATGGCACCTCACCCGGAGTATAGGTAATGCCGGCGGACACTTCACGTTGCTCTTCAGAAAGATGGAAGAATAAATGGGTGATCGTGGCCGACCACAGCAGCTGATCATAATTTCCACTTGCGCCGGAGGTGAATGATGAGGGCGATGAGGCTGCCAAGAAAGAATGCATAGTACAGGTAATTTTTCCAGGAAGGGCTGTCATCAAAAAAAGCATACCCTTTATAAATGCCAATAAAGACATTCACCATCATCCATAACAAAACAATGGATATGGTCTGCAATATCGTGACCAGGAAAGCCCGGGTTTCATCCTCCATTCCCATAGCAGCCATTTTTATTGAAACGCCGCATTAAAAGTAGCATTAATGCCGGATCATTTCAGCAGCATTTTTTTAAACCTCGCACTGTCGCCGTTGAATACATTAAAGTCCACATACGCATTCACGCCATCCACCCTTCCGCTCTCATTGTGCTGCCAAAAACTCCAGCTGCGCTTTATGCGGGGTTTGTCTTTTACAAGGTAGTGAGCGATCCACAACGGGTACTCATCAAATTTTCCATCCAGGAAGTTTTCGTAAAAATCAATATTAGTGTAAATGATGGGTTTTACTTTGTACTGTTTTTCAATCATCATCAGCCAGTCCTTTGCCCGTTGCTGTATCTCTGCAACCGAAGCCCCGTTGGTGGCCTCAATATCCAGCACCGGTGGCAGGTCTCCTTTCGCAAGTGAGACCGTAGCTATAAAATTCTCAGCCTGCGCCTTGCCGCTTTTGGATGGAATGAAGAAATGATAGGCCCCTCTTGGCATGTTTGCTTCCTTTGCATTGAACCAGTTTTGCCGGAAACTGTTATCCACCCTTCCCAATCCTTCGGTGGCTTTTATAAAGGCAAAGCCGATCTTCACCTGCTTGTCCCGCATCGCCTTGACGGCTTCCCAGTCAATGTTCTTTTGATAACGGCTTACGTCAATACCATGAATGGCATAACTGGCGGGCAGGTCAATATCAAAAGCAGGATAGCGTACAAATTTTGGTCTGCGCAAAGCGCCGGTAACGTAATAAACCAACACAGCGGTTGCCATCAGAAGCAACAGCAGCAACACGATGAACCGGGAAAGGGACTTTTTTTTCTTTTTTGCCAAGCGAGGGTTTTACAGGCAAATTTGCAGAAAAGAAATTTTACCGGCCTGCTAAAGTTTTAATAAAACATTTTGCAACAGATCACCGGGATCATGCACAGGCAATTCCCGTTAGATAAACCGGTTTACTTCACCAGTTTTTTCACAAATACAACCTTCTTGCCGGCCACCACAGTAAAAATATACTGGCCCGCAGCTAAATAGGCCGATGGTATTTCAAGATACTCCGATCCGTTCAGCAGTGAAAAGGACTTATTGTATATCAACTGCCCGGCCATGTTATGCAACCGGATGGCGACAACGGGACTTGTAAAATTGCGCAGGTAAACATAAAACCGGTCCGCTACCGGGTTCGGATATACCTGCACTACATTCTGCCCGGTTACCGCATCCGCTGTCTTTTTTGTTGTATTGTTCCGGGTAACAAGCCAATAATCGGGATCGACCAGGACCGTATCGGCAACAAAGCCTATGTTTCTCAGGAACACTTCATCATTCACCTTGTTGTCTACCACAATGGTCTTTTCCTGTGATGCATTCTTGAATTTCAGGGCAACCGGCAGGTCAAAAAACTTACCGAAGTATGTGAAGTCGTCTGGCTCATCCTGACCTTTACATAGCTGCTTCCTATTTGCGACCATTCCACTTTATAGGAAGGGTAACCCTGCCCTTCAAACCAGTCTTTGAAAAATTTGCTGAGGTCCAGCCCGCTTTCTGCTTCCAGGTTCCGTTGCAGGTCGGTTGTTTTTGCAAAACCATAGATCACAGCAGGATCACTCTGGTACTTGCGTATGGCACGGAAAAAAACTTCATCACCCAGTTTCCAGCGCAGCATATACAGCAGGTAGGATCCTTTATTATAACTCAGCCTTCCGCTGAATATCCGTCCTACATTGCTTGTGTCATCTACTTTAACAGAACCGCCGGTTGCCGATGTGATATTGTTAACCACCGACCGCCGGTTGGCAATGGTATTGGCCGGGTACTTATTTTCCATGTACATGGCAGCAAGGTGCGTTGCAAAACCTTCGTTGAGCCAGATATCTTCCCAGGAGGCGCAGGTGATCTTATCCCCGAACCATTGGTGTCCGAGTTCGTGAGCAGACAGGCTTTCGTTTATAGAAACCAAAAAACTGGCCGTTTGGTGCTCCATCCCGCCTCCCCAGCCAAACTGCACATGGCCGTATTTCTCTTTGATGAAAGGATAATCGCCGAATATGCCGTGGAAATATTTGATCGCATCCAGTACATTTTGTGTACCATTCTGAAAAGAGGCAAGGCTTTCGGGGTAGCAATAGGTTTGCATGGGCAGGTTAACCGCACCCAACTGAACGGAATTAATGAACACGGCATAATTGGTAACTGCAAAACAAACCAGGTACGAAGCAATGGGATACCGGTGCTTCCAGTAAGCCACTTTTTTTGTTCCGCCGGCGATCAATGTTTCGCCCTGCAGCAATCCATTGGACGCTGCCTTAAATGCCGCTGGGTTTGTAATGATGATGTCTATTGAATCGGCCTTATCGTCCAGCCCGTTCTTGCAGGGCCACCAGTCACGGCTGCCGTAGGGCTCACTCAGGGTCCATATCACAGGAACTGCTCCATGCGTGGTTTGCACAAAAGAACCGAAACCGGTATTGGCCGGCGGGCCCTTATAATAAATACTTACCGAATCAAGCGTTCCGGCATTTACCGGTGCCGGGAAATTTACCTGGAGCAGGTTGCCGGCATGTGACCTGGAAAGAAGGGTATTCCGTTGCCTGACACTATCCACGTTCAAACTGTTCATCAGGTCGAATGAAATGGAACTGGCCGCAGAAGTGATCACATAATATACCGTTACTTTCCCGGTGATATAATAAACGGCCGGGTCCACTTCCCACTCACAACGGTAATACTTCACATCAAAATTAGCCGAGGCAAGCGTTCCGTTGATAATATTCAGTCCTTCATAATGTTTCTTTTCCTGTACGGATATTTCAGCTGCCGGATTGTAATTATTTTCCTGCACCTGGGCCTGTACATTAAAACCAGCCAGTAAAAACACGATAGAAAATATACGCATATGCAACTATTATTAAATGTTTGTATGAACAGGTATGAATGAAGTTCCTAATTTTTTGTGAAAGGGCAATAATAAGGAAGGCAAACCGTTTTTACGAAAGCCCGTTTTTAATTGCATACCTTATGACGCTTACAGGCAAGAACGAAAAAAAAACCGCTGCAGTATCAAAGTCAATTTTGATACTTTTTTTTGCGCTGTGTACCGGGTTCATCGCCCGTGCCAATCATGTGTACGACACTTCCAGAAAGCTATTGCTGGCCTCGGTTGATAAAAATGAAAAAGCCGGTTATATTAACATCGGATCGAATGTGGTGTTTCCCGATGTGCTGACCGGTAATGAAGCAGAATCCCTCGGTTACATTGAAAAATTCTCTGAGAACAGAAGGGCTTATGTCATCCGTACTTACAACCGCGGAAAAAAATATTTTCCCAAAGTAAGTGCCATCCTGAAGAAATACGACCTGCCCGATGAACTGAAAATGCTCATAGCCCTCGAAAGCGCCTTTAATGCCAATGCTGTCTCAAAAGCCGGCGCTGTAGGTTACTGGCAGTTCATGGATGAAGTGGCAAGGGAATATGGCCTGAAATACGTTCCCAAACACAGGATCGTTACAAAGAAAGTGACCGTAAAAGGAAAGAAGCAGCTGAAAAAGGTGATTGTAAAAAGGCAGCCTGCCGGAAGAGATGACCGGAAGAATTTCAACAAATCAACCCACGCTGCTGCCCGCTACCTGAAAGACCGAAGCCGCAACCTAGATAATAACCTGCTTTTGATGGTGGCCAGTTACAATTGTGGTGTAGGCAATGTATGGGAAGCCATAAAAAAAACCGGGAAGGCTGATCCCGATTTCTGGGATATAAAAGATCACCTGCCTGCCGAAACAAGGGCATATGTGATGAACTTCATTACATTGAACGTGCTTTTTCACAACTACGATAAATTCACCGGGAACAACCTCAATTTCACCCCGGCCAGGATCAGGATCGACAACATGGAAACCCATATGACGGAAGCGCTTGATGAAGCAAGCAATGAAAAATGACCTGTTTCCATTAAGGCATTTTCTCCTCATTCATTTTCTTATTGTTGTTATTTAACCCGGATCCTTAACCAAGTAACCCAATCGGCTTACCTTTGTTCAATGCCCCGATTCAACTGGAACGATAGTACAAACCTGTTACGTAAACTCACTTTCAGGCGTTTCACAAATGGCATGAAGGTACTCAGCAGTTTTTATGCAAGCCGTTTGCTGAACAGGCCCGTACAGTGGGGCTATCCCGTTTCCATTTCGTTTGAACCTACCACCAGTTGCAACCTGCGCTGCCCCGAATGCCCCAGTGGTTTACGGCAGTTCACCCGGCCCACAGGTATGCTGCAAAATGATTTTTTCAGGCAGACCATTGATGAGATCCATACCGAATTACTCTACCTTATTTTTTATTTCCAGGGGGAGCCCTACCTGAACCCGGAATTTTTAAACATGGTGAAATACGCCAGCGATAAAAAGATCTATACCGCCACCTCCACCAATGCCCATTACCTTACCGACGAAGTGGCGAAAAAACGGTGGAAAGCGGTTTGGACCGCCTGATCATATCCATTGACGGCACTACGCAGGATGTGTACCAGCAGTACCGGGTGGGGGGCAACCTGGAAAAGGTGCTGGAAGGTGCAAAGAACATCATGAAATGGAAAAAGGAATTAAAGCGCAAAACGCCTTTTGTTTTCTTCCAGTTCCTGGTGGTAAAACCCAATGAACACCAGGTGGAAGATATTAAACGCCTTGCCAGGGAAGTGGGGGTGGATGAGGTTCGTTTTAAAACGGCCCAGGTATATGAGTACGAAACCGACCCCAACAACCTGATACCAACCATGGATAAATACAGCCGCTATAAAAAAAATGCCGATGGCAGCTATACAGCAAAGAACCGGCTCACCAACCGCTGCTGGAAACTGCAGCATGCCAATGTGATCACCTGGGATGGCCTGGTGGTGCCCTGCTGTTTTGATAAAGACGCCACACACCAACTGGGCAACCTGAAAACGCAGTCTTTTAAGGAGATCTGGCATAATGCTAATTACAGGCAGTTCCGGAATGAACTGATGAAAAGCCGGAAAAATATTGATATTTGTGCCAATTGCAGCGAAGGGGTTTCTGTATGGAAAGATTAAAATGCTGACATTTGCATTTTCCCAGCTATGCCATCAACATTCAATAACCGCCTCCGGCAGATAATTTTACTCCTTGTCATTATCCTGCTTGCCATTTTGCTGCTGAACCAGCTTTTTATTTTTTTACCGGGTTTTTTGGGCGCCATTACCCTGTACATCCTGCTGCGGGATAGTTTTTATTACCTGACCATCAAAAAACGGTGGAAAAAAACCGGTACAGCGGTCCTGTTCATCCTGGGCAGCCTGGTGGTGATCGCCCTGCCGCTTTATTTTTCCATCCGGCTCATCTCTTCTGAACTGTCGGTCATTTTAAATAACCCCACCGAGTTGATAGCCGATGCAAAGATCGTGGGACAAAAGATATTTGATGTCACCGGTATCCAGTTAATGAACGAACAGAATATTTTAACATTTCAGAAACAGGCAGCGGCCATTATTCCTTCTTTACTTAACAGTTCTGCCGCTATTCTCAGTAATTTTGCCGTTATGTTTTTCCTGATGTATTTCCTGCTGGCGAACGGAAGGGAAGTTGAGCGGTTTCTTGACCGCTTTATCCCCCTGAAAGAAGAGAATATTGATATGCTGAGCCAGGAAACAAAGAACATGATCCGGGCAAATGCCATCGGGATACCCGTGCTGGCTATCATACAAGGTATTATTGCCACCATCGGTTACTGGATATTCGGGGTAAAGGATTTTGGCCTGTGGGGATTTCTGACCGGTGTTTTTTCCATGGTTCCCATCGTGGGCAGCGCTGTTATCTGGGCGCCATTGACCGCTTATTTATTTGCCATTGATAAAACAGGTCATGCCGTCGGCCTGCTCATCTATGCCGTGGTGCTTATCTCCAATATTGATTACGTGATAAGACTTACCCTGCTGAGGAAGTTCATGGATGTGCATCCGCTGATCACCGTGTTTGGAGTGATCGTTGGCCTGGGCCTGTTCGGTTTTTGGGGCGTGATCTTCGGGCCGCTGCTTATCAGCTATTTTATTATTTTGATCAGGATATACATGAATGAATTTGGCAAACCGGCCAACGCTTCTTAGCGTCACCGGTCTTGCCGCATACCTATACATTATGGGCATCGAAAAAGACATCAGCCAGCAATCGTTCCGGAACGATCATCAAAAAGGGATCATCAATCTCATCTACACCTACAACTGGGTGAATGAAAAGATGAAAGCCTTTTTTGAAAAAGAGGGGATCACCGGTCAGCAGTTCAATATCCTCCGCATACTGAGAGGTGCCGGGGCCCCGATCTCCACCCTGCAGATCAGGGAACGCATGCTGGATAAAATGAGCGATACCAGCCGTATTGTTGACCGGCTTGTACTGAAGGGACTTGCACAGAAAAATATATGCAAGAATGACAAGCGCCTGGTGGATGTAAGCATTACCGCAAAAGGAAAAAAACTTTTGGGAAAAATAGACGGACACGAAAAAGAGATGGATTCCATATTCGGCAACCTCTCCGAAGCCGAAGCCGGCCAGCTGAATAAACTTTTGGATAAGATCCGTCAATAACTGTAAATACGATCCATGAAATCTTTCTTTCCTCTTTTACTTGTTGCTTGTTGCTTAGTGCCTGTTGCTGCTGCTGCCCAGGCAAAGCCGGAGTTCCGCGGTGTGTGGGTGGCTACGGTTGATAATATCGACTGGCCGTCAAAAGGCAATTATAATTCCGATTCGCAAAAAGTGGAATTCATAAAATTGCTGGACATGCACCAGCGCAATGGCATGAATGCGATGATCGTTCAGATCAGGCCTGTTACGGATGCCTTTTATCCGTCGCAGTATGAACCCTGGAGTGAATTCCTTACCGGCAGGCAGGGACAACCGCCGATGCCGTATTACGATCCGCTGGAATTCATGATCTCCGAAACCCACAAACGGGGAATGGAATTTCACGCATGGATGAATCCTTACCGGGCCGTTTTCAATATCAACACCTCTTCCATTGCTGCAAACCACATTACCCGGATCCATCCCGAATGGTTCCTTACCTATGGTGACAAAAGATATTTTGACCCGGGAAGTAAGGAAGTGCAGCAGTATGTGACCAATGTGGTAAAAGATGTGGTGAACCGCTATGCCGTGGATGCCATTCATTTTGATGACTATTTTTACCCGTACCGCATAGCGGGAAAAGAATTTCCGGACAATGCGAATTTCCTTCGTTATGGCAACGGCATGATAAAAGACGACTGGAGAAGAAGCAATGTGGATTCAATAATATGGATGCTCAGTACTGCCATAAAAAAAGAAAATCCCAAATGCCAGTTCGGGATCAGTCCCTTTGGCGTATGGCGTAACGAAGACAAGGATCCCGTTAACGGCAGCAAAACTAATGGCGCCCAAACCAATTACGACGACCTGTATGCCGACATATTATTGTGGCTCCGGAATGGATGGATAGATTATGTAGCGCCCCAGCTCTATTGGGAATTCGGGCATAGGATCGCCCCTTATGAAATTCTGCTCGACTGGTGGAGCAAACATACCTACGGCAGGAACTGCTATATCGGCCTGGGTATATACCGGGCCAACAGCAACAGCGCCTGGAAAGACATTACCCAACTGCCCCGGCAGATAGAAGCCTTGCGCAGCACTCCCAACATACAGGGTATGATCTTCTTCAGCAGCAGATCGTTCAATAATAATCCCAATGGCTGGAGCGATCGTTTGCGCCTGGATTATTTTAAAGAGCCGGCAAAGACCCCGGAAATGAACTGGATAAACAGCAGCAGGTGATGATCTGCGGCTGTTATGCCAATTTCATTTTATCTACCTTTGTTATTCTTAATGGATCATTTTTAATTCTTAATTATATTTTATGCCCGGTTACGAAACATGGAGCGACGCAGAACGCAAAGAAGTAAATGACGTGCTGGAAACAGGCATCCTCATGCGTTATGGTTTTGATGGCCCCCGCAAAGGAATATGGAAGGCCAAAGAGCTGGAAGAAGCCATTTGCCAGACCTTTGGCTGCAAACATGCACAACTGGTAAGCAGCGGAACCGCCGCACTGACAACCGCCATGAGTGCATTGGGCATTGGGTATGGCGACGAAGTGATATTGCCCTCGTTTACATTTGTGGCCAGTTTTGAAGCGGTGTTAAGTGTGGGTGCTGTTCCTGTTTTTGCAGATGTGGATGACTGTTTAACGCTTAACCCGGATGCGGTGCGTAATGCCATTACATCAAAGACAAAATGCGTAATGCCCGTGCACATGTGCGGCAGCATGGCGGATATGGATGCATTACAATCGATCTGCAGGGAGCATAAGCTGCTCTTGCTGGAAGATGCCTGCCAGAGCATTGGTGGCTCCTATAAAGGAAAAAAGCTGGGTACCATCGGCGATGCCGGCACCTTTAGTTTTGATTTCGTAAAAACCATCACCTGTGCCGAAGGGGGTGTGGTAATGACCAACCGGGAAGATGTTTATATCCACAGCGATGGGTACACCGATCATGGCCACGACCACAAAGGCGTTGACCGTGGCGCAGACCTTCATCCTTTCATCGGCTATAATTTCCGCATCAGTGAATTGCATGCTGCTGTAGGCCTGGCACAGATAAAGAAGCTGGATGATTTCCTGGCCACCCAGAAAAAAAATCATGCCGCATTAAAAGATATGCTTTCAACGGTACCGGAAATTTCATTCCGCCGGATACCGGATCCAGCCGGCGACAGCTGCACTTTCTTAAGCTGGTTCCTTCCAACCGAAGAAATAACAAGGGCGGTGGTGGCTGAAATGAAGGCACAGAATATTTTAGCCGGTAATTTTTACTGGTACGATAACAACTGGCATTATATCCGCAAATGGGATCACCTCAAAAATTCTGTTACACTAAACACCCTGCATCCTGAGCTTAAAGCAGCTGTCATGCATCATGCCAGCAAAGATTTCAGCGCCAGCGATGCCGTCATGGGCCGCTGTGTTTCTACTGCCATCGGTCTGTTATGGACAGAAGAGCAATTGAAAACAAAAGGCGAACAAATGGTGAATGTGATCAGGAAAGTATTAAGCCAGCAAAAGACCTTTGCCTAACCATATTAAAACGGGTTTACGGCATTGGGCTTCTGCTCCAGGTAATCGTTGTATTGTAAAGAACCCAGCCTGAACCGAAACGGGATCTTCGTTACTTTTTCAAACTGCAATTCCTTTTTGCAGAAGAATCCAACGTTCTGCACATAAAAATCCGCCGCGATCACCCTGCAGAAGGCCGGGCTTAAACCAGCAGCTGCCGGGGAATAATTTATGAACACCTGTTCCTTATTTTCTTTGATCCTGAAATAATCCTTTACAATCTCTTTTTTCTTGCCTTTTTGAGGGTCAACAAGGGCATGGTCCCTCCCCCTAAATGATGATTTATCAGCGAATTGCTGGCAAAAACTGCCCTTTGCCACAAAAATCATGCAGAAAATCAAAATTTTAGCTTTTTTATACATTTTGCAACACGGTAACTCTGTAAATTTACGTTGTTATTGAAACCATAGATCGTCTATTTTTCTAATTACCGTAAAATTATTACCCTAAGAAGAACAAGCATATGGCCTTAAGTCAGGGACTATACCAGAAACAATTACAGAAACTATCCCCCCAGCAGATCCAACTGATGAAATTGCTGCAGGTTCCCACGGCATTACTGGAAGAAAGGATAAAGGAAGAAATGGAAGAAAACCCGGCTTTGGAAGAGGCGGAAGAAGGGCACGAGGATGAATATGATGAAACAAATGATGAGTTCAAAGACAAGGAAACCGAAGATGCCGAACTGGATGGCAGCGAGGATGAATATGATAATATAGACATTACTGAATACGTGAATGATGGCGATGATGAAGTGGGTGATTATAAACTGAAAGATGACAACTACCCCGAAATTGATGAAAGCCGGGTAATTCCCATCAAAGTAGAAAGAGGATTCAATGAGTTGATGCTTGAACAGCTGGGGATGCTCTCTTTAACGGAACAGCAGCAGCGGATCGCCGAGCAGATCATCGGTAACCTGGATGATGATGGTTACCTGAGGAGGGAATTTTCTGCGATCGTTGATGACCTTGCTTTCAGGCAGAATATCGAAACCTCGGAAGAAGAAATTGCCGGGCTGGTCTTACAGATACAGCAATTTGACCCTCCGGGAATTGCCGCCCGGAACCTGCAGGAATGTTTGTTGCTGCAACTGGAAAGAAAAGCCGGCCAGGGTAAGCACATTGAAGTGGCCATGAAAGTACTGGAAAAGTACTTTGATGAGTTCATTAAGAAGCATTACGAAAAAATTCAGCGTGGACTTGGCTTAACAGATGAACAGCTCAGGGAGGTCATTAACCAGATAATCAAACTGAATCCAAAGCCCGCCGGCTCGGTTGGGGAAACCAATAAGGGCGAGACCTACGTGGTGCCCGATTTCTTTATTTACAACAATGCAGGCAAACTGGAGCTCACGCTTAACAGTAAAAATGCCCCGGACCTGCGGATCAGTGAAGGATACCGGGACATGCTGAAAGACTATGACCGCGGCAGTAAAAAAGACAAGCGGCAGAAAGAAGCAGTCATGTTCATCAAACAAAAGATCGATGCTGCCAAATGGTTCATTGATGCCATCAAACAACGGCAGAATACCCTGCTCAATACCATGGAAGCCATCATGAATTACCAGCGTGAATTTTTCATTTCCGGGGATGAGACAGACCTGCGGCCAATGATCCTGAAATACATCGCGGAAGCCACCGGCCTGGATATTTCTACGGTAAGCCGCGTGGCAAACAGTAAATTCGTGCAAACGGAATTCGGAACCTACCGGCTTAAATTTTTCTTCAGCGAAAGCCTGCAAACAGACAGCGGGGAAGAAGTAAGCACCCGGGAGGTTAAAAAAATACTAAGCGATATCATTGAAGCAGAAAGCAAAAAACACCCGCACAGTGATGAAAAACTGACCGAGATGCTGCAGGAAAAAGGTTATAATATTGCACGGCGGACCGTTGCCAAATACAGGGAACAGCTGAATATTTCCGTTGCCCGTTTAAGAAAAGAATTATGACAGCACCATTGCCACATACGCAGCCTGCCATGCCCGGGCAGGAACACAATATCATGCTCCGGGTATTTGCACAGTTCTTTTCGGTGCTGTTTCATCCCCTGTTCATTCCAACCTACGTGGTGGCTTTCTTACTAAATTTCCATCCTTCTTATTTTTCCGGTTTTAACAACAGCGCTAAGATGATGTTGCTGCTGACCACTGCATTAAACACTGCTTTTTTCCCGGCATTTTCTGTTTTTATAATGAAAGGCCTGGGCTTTATCAAGTCTGTTTTTCTGCACTCGCAACAGGACAGGATCGGCCCTTACCTGGCCAGCATGATCTTCTATTTCTGGGCTGCAAGGGTTTTCTTTAAGTTCGAGCCACAGCTTTCTCCTGTGCTGCCGGCTTTCATGACGGGGGTCTTTCTTACAACCGTTGCGGCGCTCATCATAAACATCTTCTATAAGATAAGCATGCATGCCATCGGCTGCGGCGGTCTGCTGGGTATTTTCCTGATCATCATGAACAGTAACAGCATGCTGATGACCTGGCCCTTATCACTGGCCTTGCTGGTAACTGGTATTGTCTGTACCTCCCGTTTCATTGTAAGCAATCACACGCCTAAAGAGATCTATGCGGGTTTGCTTGTTGGCCTGCTCTGCCAGCTGATCGCTGCTTTCGTGATCCTATAAAAAGAAGAAGCCCCGCTGAAAGCAGAGCCTCTTGTCTCCTGTCGTGCCTAACAATAAAAACATCTAAAACTGTAGAGGAAATATAGTTCTTACGTGTTAAGTATTTTTGATCGGGTTATATAGTTTTTTGACGGATAGTATAAAAACATACAGCTCCCTCCTTTGATCACATCAATGATCTTTTTAGTCAATCCCACCGGTACGGCCGGGCACCCATAACTCCTGCCCAGGTAACCATTCCGGCGGATGAAATTCTCATGCACATAACCGGCACCATGCATTACGATGGCCCTTTTAAAAGCATTATCATTGATCCCGGCCTCGCATCCTTTTAATTTCAACGAATATCCATTTCCACCTTTATACGTATCCAGTGTGATAAAAAACCCAAGGCTGCTCTTATGTGATTGCCCGCTATTGGAAAAATCGGTGGCATAATCCAATCCTGAATTGCGGCCATGTGCCACCAGGGAGTTGAACAGGATATTCCCGGTGATCATATCCAGTACAAACAGTCTTTTCTGAGACGAAGGTTTGCTGTAATCAATAATGGTGAGCAGGTTATCTTTTTTGAGAAGGCTCCTGGATTGAAGTACTTCATATCCCCTGGCCGCTTTTTCAAAAGCATCCCGTGACAGGCCGGCAGCTTCCAGGTTCCAGGTTTCAAACAATTCCCCGGCGCTGGTCATTGGACCCGTTCCTGCTGAAACAGCAGCGATGCCGGTTCCGTATGTTGCCGTACTTTTCTTTGTAACGTCTGACGAAGTGCTGTTGGCAAGCAACAACAACATGGGCAGCAATGCAAGCGCATAACGGATTAATCTCATGCTTGTGGTTTTCAATCAGGATCCGGCGGTTAATTGGATCGTTGGTATAAATCGTTTTGAACCCGCCTTTTATTGTCTGCAGGATTAAAACGGTACAGATATTTTTTATTGCCATGTTCTGAAAAGTAAAAATACGTGGGGCCTGTACTTAAGGGGTGCGGAAGGCATCGTTTTATTACTTTAATTACCCAATGCTTTATCTTTGCGCTTTACCGGAAATATGAAGAATATCAAATCTTTTTTTTACCTGTTTTTTTTATTGGCGGCAACCCAGGCAAATGCAAACATTCAAAAAACGGGTTTTGACAGATCTGCTTTTTACAATGCCATGGCATCTGATGATATTGAGGTGGTGAATACACAATTAACCATCATCAAAGCGTCTTCGGGAAATGACAAAGACGCCTTTGAAGGCGCTTTGCTGATGAAAAAAGCCGGGCTTGTTGCCAAAACAAAGGATAAGATCAGCCTCTTTAAATCGGGCCGCCAGAAACTGGAAGCTTTTATTAAAAAAGACAACGACAATACGGAATACTGTTTTCTACGGCTCATCATACAGGAACATGCCCCCAAGGCGGTTGACTATAAAAGCAATATTGCTCACGACAGCAAGCTCATCCGCTCCAATTATAAGAATTTACCGCCGGTTGTTCAGCAGGCCATCCTGGATTACAGCAAAAAATCAAAGGCTTTAAAAGGGCTCGTACCTTAATTTTGCAATGCATGGCTAAAAAGATCCTTGTTATTTATTATACACAGTCGGGGCAGTTGAAAGACATCACCGATTCTTTGACAGCCCCGCTTCTTGAAGCAGGCAATTCCGTAGAGAAGGTCCGAATCAACGTGGCCAATGAATATCCTTTCCCCTGGACCGGCAAAGCCTTCTTTGCCGTAATGCCTGATTGTGTTTTGGAAGTGCCTGCAGCACTGAAGGACTTTGAATTAAAAGAGAACAAATACGACCTGGTCATTCTCGGGTACCAGGCCTGGTTCCTTTCTCCATCTATTCCGGTCAATTCGATATTGCTTCACCCGAAAGTGAAAGCGGTAATAAAAGACACGCCCGTAATTGCCATAACCGGTGCCCGGAATATGTGGATCAGCGCCATGGAAAGGATAAAAGCAATACTGAAGAGTTCAGGTGCCAGGCTGGTGGGCCATATTGCGCTGGTTGACAAGCACCACAACTTCATCAGTTTTATCACTATTTTTTACTGGATGTTCAAAGGCAAAAAAGGCCGCTGGCTAAATCTTTTCCCGAAGCCCGGTGTTGCAGATGAAGATATTGCCGGCACTGCTACCTATGGTGCAACCATTCAAAAATACCTTGCCCGGGAAAACTGGGATGGCTTGCAGGACGAATTGCTTCATCAAAAAGCAGTGGTAGTAAAATATAATCTAATGTTTATCGAATCAAAGGCCAAAGCGCATCTTTGGCATATGGGCAAACATCATTGCCAAAAAGAAAAAAAAGACAGCGTGGCTTGTTGCATTCAAATATTATCTTTTAATTGCATTGTTTATAGCTGCCCCGGTAATTTTAACTGTTGATGCTATCTTCTTCAAGCCTTTCTTATCGGGACGCATCCATAAACAAAAACAAAAATATTCAGGTATCACTTAACCCTAACTGCCAATGTCTTTTAACGAGGTTTACATAACCAATACTTCTTCCTTTTTCCCAAACGGCCCGGTATCCAATGATGAGATGGAGGATTACCTGGGTTATATAAACGGTCAGCCTTCCAAATCAAAGCGTATTGTTTTGCGGAACAACGGCATCACCAACCGGTATTATGCGTTAACCAAGGACAGGAAAGTGACGCATACCAATGCCCAGATAACAGCCGAGGCTGTAAAGGCTGTTTTAGGAAATGACGAAAATAAATTCAAAGCCATTGACCTGATCTCCTGCGGTACATCCACCCCCGACCAGGTGATGCCTTCGCACGGGGTAATGGTACACGGCCTGCTTCCCCAAACCAATGCCATTGAAGTGGTATCCCCGGCAGGGGTTTGCTGTGCCGGTATGCATGCATTAAAATATGCCTACATGGCTATTAAGACCGGGGATGCCGGTTTAGCTGTGGCAACAGGTTCCGAGCGGTTCTCCACCTTGCTTATCGCAGATGTGTTTGAGGACGAGGCGAAAAAATTAAAAGAACTGGAAGAGAACCCATACATCGGTTTCGAAAAAGAGTTCCTGCGCTGGATGTTATCGGACGGGGCTGCTGCTTTTTTAATGACCAACAAGAAGAACGAAAATGGGCTGAGCCTGCGGGTGGAATGGCTGGAAGGGTTTTCGTATGCCAATACCATGGAAGCCTGCATGTACAGCGCCAGTGAGAAAATGAAAGACGGTTCATTGAAGAGTTATATGGAATTCACCCACGATGAAATAAACAACAAATCCATCTTAAGTATCAAGCAGGACGTAAAACTGCTCAGTGAAAATATTGTTCCGCTGGGTGGCGAAGGCCTGAAAGCAGCGCTGGATAAACACGGGGTAAAATCATCGGAAGTGGATTATTTTCTGCCACACATGTCCAGTAATTTTTTCAAGGACAAAATATTTCAACGCCTGATCGAGAACGGAACCGGTATTCCATACGACAAATGGTTTGTCAACCTCAGTACGGTTGGCAATGTGGGTGCTGCTTCGGTTTACCTGATGGTGGATGAGTTATACCACAGCGGTAAACTGAAAAAAGGCGACAAGATCCTGCTGCTTGTTCCGGAAAGCGCCCGTTTTTCATATATGTACAGCCTTCTTACCGTTTGCTAAGCATCCCGTTTAAAAAGGAATATTTAGGTTATTGTAGTAATTTCATCTTTCATACCAACATTCATTTTGTGGCAATATGAAAAAAGAAGAAATACCCCAGGATGATGGCGCCCTCAACAAACTGACGAAAGAGGTGGTTTATGCCATTGACAGCTCAGGAAAATACAGCACCGAATTAAGTACCGGCTGGGAAGTAAAGGCCAAAGCCCTGGATGTGGCATGGGAGGATATTGAAAAACGCATAGAAGATGCCCGGCAGAAAGTGTTACGGAATGAAGCCAGCCCCATTTTATATTTCATGGAGCTCCGGCTGATGGACACCGGCATCGTTTCTGCCTATACCGGCTTCTGGAAATGGACGATAAAAAGACACCTCAAAACCGCTGCTTTTCATAAACTCCCGGAAGAGAAATTAAAAAAATATGCTGAAGCATTTAATGTAAGTGTGGAAGAACTAAAAACCATGAATGTGCATGAATAATGAATTCAAACATTTGCAGGCAGCTCATTGTGAGAACGGGGTTACTACAAATTTATTAAGGTCGGCCGGGGCAGAACAACTTACAGAACCGCTTTCCTTTGGCATCGGGTCTGGTTTGTTCTATGTACAGCTTCCCTTTCTTAAAATAAACAACGGCCCGGCAATTGCCTTCCGAACCATGCCCGGCCTCATCTTTAAGCGAACCTGCAATGCACTCAGCATACCGGTATTCCGTAAAAAGTTCACTTCCCAGGAATCGGGCAAACGGTACCTGGACGAATGCCTGGCAAACGGGCAGGCGGTTGGTTGCCAGGTGGGTGTTTATTACCTCACTTACTTCCCGAAGGAATACCGCTTCCATTTCAATGCACATAATATGATCGTGTTTGGAAAAGAAGAGGACAAGTACCTCATCAGCGACCCGGTGATGGAAACCGTTACCTCGCTTACTGATTACGAACTGCAACGGGTACGTTTTGCAAAAGGTGCCTTTGCACCCAGGGGGCAGATCTATTACCCCAAAGAAAAAAAGACCGTAACCGATGAGCAAATGAAGAAAGCCATCGTGAAAGGCATCAAAAGAAATGTGAACCACATGATACGCATACCCGGCAATATTGCGGGTGTAAAAGGCATTGCAACCACCGGAAGAAAAATCAAGAAGTGGCGTGATAAGCTGGGACAGCAGACGGCCGGCTTGCACCTGGCCCAACTGGTACGGATGCAGGAAGAGATCGGTACCGGCGGGGGTGGTTTCCGGTACATCTATGCTGCGTTCCTGCAGGAAGCACATGCGTATCACCCGATCGATGAACTGCAGGACATCTCAAAAATATTCACAGAAGCCGGCGATAAGTGGCGCAACGCTGCCATCCAGGCTTCGGGCATATATAAA
This sequence comes from Chitinophagaceae bacterium, assembly GCA_016710165.1. Taxonomy (NCBI): domain Bacteria; kingdom Pseudomonadati; phylum Bacteroidota; class Chitinophagia; order Chitinophagales; family Chitinophagaceae; species Chitinophagaceae bacterium. The sequence goes on from JADJLJ010000001.1 coordinate 2,177,924, forward strand.
GGCCGTATCGGCAGCCAGGCCGATTTTGATGTGATGGGAGATTACCTGGTTGAGATCTCAGAAATAGAAAAAAAAGCTTTCCGGGCATTGTCTAAAATAAAATGGAATTCATGAACAATGCGGCGGTAAGCATACAGGATCTGGGTTTTACCTACCCCCGGCAAGCAACGCCCTGCTTCAGTCATTTGAATTTACACGTGCAGGAAGGGGAACGCTTTGGCCTGTTTGGCCCGAACGGCGCCGGCAAGACCACCCTCATGAACTGCATGACCGGTCTGCTCAATTACCAGCAGGGGAGTATTAAGTTACTTGGCCACGAGATCGCCCATCACAAAAAATCTGTCAACCGCCTTTTCGGATTTGTACCGCAGGACTTTTCCTTTTACCAGGAACTGAGCCCGGTTGAGAACCTTGCGTTTTTCGGCGCCTGGTCGGGACTGCAAAAAATGGAAATAAAGAATAAAACAACCGAGTTGCTGGAAGTGCTTGGCCTTACCGATGTACGCAACAAAAAAGTACAGGAATTTTCCGGCGGCATGAAGCGTCGTGTGAATCTTGCCATTGGCGTAATTCATACCCCACGTATTTTATTTTTAGATGAGCCCACGGTGGGTGTGGATGTACACACCCGTCATGCCATCATCAACTATCTTAAAAAGATAAACGGGAACGGAACAACACTGATCTATACATCGCACCAGCTGAGCGAAGCGGAAGAGCTCTGCAATAAAGTGGCGCTGATCGATAACGGAAAGATCATTGCCCATGATACATTGGGGCAACTGATGCTGGAACATAAAGAGGACGGACTGGAAGGGTTATTCATCAATTTAACCGGTAAATCATACAGGGACCTGTAATGTTCAAACTCTGGTCAACCATATTAAAAGACATACGGATCTTAACCCGTGATAAACTGGGCCTGATCTTCATGTTTGTAATGCCCATTGTGCTGGCCATTGTGATCACAGCGGTGCAGAACAGTACGTTTGAAATGCTGAACACCAACACGGTACCCATGCTGGTATGCAACCGGGATACCGGCGAGGCAGGCAGGCAACTGGAGACTGCCATACGTAAAGTGGGCATGTTCGACCTGAAACAGGTGACGGTCAATACAAGCGATAAAGAGATCTCGGACCGGATGCATGCCAAAGATGCGGTGGTAGCCATCATCATCCCGGCCGACTTTACCAGGAAGATAAAACAAAAATCAGACGAGACGGCCGTTAAAGCGCTGAAGAATTTCGGCATGCAAACCGACAGTGTTAAAACAGGCAGCAGCCATGTTCAGCCCATCACCATGCTTTACCACCCTGTGTTGCAGGATGCTTTCCGCCGTTCCATACAGGGCGCTTTGCAAAGTGCCTTACAGGTGGTGCAGAATAAAGAAGTTTTGAAAAGCCTGTATTTCAACCTGAATGAAAAAACAATGCCCGATTCGCTGGAGAAAGAAATAATGGGTACCCCCGTTTCCATCAACGAGATCCCTGTTTCAAGGGATGGCAGCCGCAATATTCCCAATGCCTCGCAGCATAATGTGCCGGCATGGACGGTATTCGCCATGTTCTTCATCGTCATTTCACTGGGCGGCAGCGTGGTAAGGGAAAAACTGAACGGAAGTTTTGTCCGCTTAAAAACACTTCCAACCAGTTACCTGGTTGCCCTGCTGTCGAAACAACTCACCTATTTATTTGTAACCTTTGTCCAGGCGGCTGTGGTCTTTTCCATTGGCACCTGGCTTTTCCCTTCGATGGGATTACCAAAATTAAATTTACCCGATGATGTGACCGGCGTGGTGCTGGTAACACTGGTATGCGGATGGTGTGCGGTAAGCTATGCCATCATGATCGGGGTGCTGGCAAAAACACAGGAACAGTCAAACGGCATCGGCGCCGTATCCATTGTGCTGATGGCAGCCCTGGGCGGCTTATTGGTTCCCAGTTTTGCCATGCCCGGCTCCTTCCAGTTCGTGATGAAACTTTCGCCCCTGCACTGGTGCCTGGAAGCGTACTATGGGTTATTCCTGGAAGGAGGTAAACTCCGTGACGTAATTCTAAATATTATACCTTTATTGGGCATTACGTTTACCATACAGTTAATAACCCTGTACAGCCTGAAAAGAAAAAATCTTGTTTGAATAAAATATTATGGAAACAGCAGAACTAAAGCTACAGTTAAAGAAGCAGATCATCGAATTCCTGAACCTGCTGACGGTTAAACCCGAAGATATAAAAGACGATGAGCCGCTTTTTGGCGAAGGGCTTGGTCTTGATTCCATTGATTCCATTGAACTGATCGTTCTGCTGAACCGGGAATACGGCATCGATATCAAAGACCCGAAAGAAGGCCGCAAGATACTGGTGGACATTAATACCATGGTTGCTTATATAGAGCAGCACCGCACGAAATAATAAATCAATTTCTTTGAGCAGGATATTCATAACCGGGATGGGAGTGGTGAGTGCTATAGGCAATTCTGTGGCGGATAACCATCTTGCCCTGAAAGAAGGAAGATGCGGCATCCGGAATGAACTGGATCTCTTCCCTACCAGGTATGCAGACCTCCTGCCCTTTGGCCAGGTTGGTATAAGCACCAACGAACTCCTGGAAAAATTCAATGTGAAGGAACCCGGTGTCACCCGTACCACATTGCTGGCATTGCAGGCCATGAATGAATGCGTGGAAGACGGCCACCTTTCTTCCGCTGCCCTAAGCGCTGCCGGTACCGCTTTGGTGGGCGCAAGTACAGTGGGAGGCATGTGTTTGACCGATGAGTTGTATGCCGATGCCAATGAGAACCACAAAGGTTCGCCGTATACCTCTTCGTATGGCTGTGCATCCGTTTGCATGTATTTACAGCATCATTTTAAAATGAATGGCGTTATCAACACCATCAACACGGCCTGTTCTTCCTCTGCCAATGCCATCATGTATGGCGCCATGCTGATAAAGAACGGGTTTGCAAAACGGGCCATTGTTGGCGGAACAGACAGCCTGGCAAAATTCACCATCAATGGTTTTCATGCGCTGCATATCTTATCGTCTGAAAGATGCACCCCCTTTGATGAGCACCGCAAGGGACTGAACTTAGGGGAAGGGGCAGCCTTTTTATTACTGGAGAAGGAAGAAGACATAGCCGGCAAAAAAGTTTATGCAGAACTCTCCGGTTATTGCAATGCCAACGATGCATTTCATCCATCCTCACTTTCCGATAAGGGAGACGGGCCCTTCAACTCAATGCAGGGTGCTTTAATTTCTGCAGGGCTGGGTGCTGCAGAAATTGATTTCATCAATGCGCACGGAACCGGTACAGAAAACAATGATGAAGTGGAAAGCAGGGCTATGATCCGTTTATTCAAAAACCCTCCTGCTTTTGCATCCACTAAGGGAAATACGGGCCATACCCTTGGCGCTGCCGGCGCCATTGAAGCGGTGTACAGCATTTTAAACCTGCTGCACCAGGAAGTTTATCCCAACCTGCATTTCACTTCCCCGATACCGTCAACAGGTTTAACCCCGGTACAATCGTATAAAAAAATACCGGTGAGCCATATCATGAGCAACTCGTTTGGTTTTGGGGGCAATTGTTCATCTCTTATTTTCTCAAAATACTGAGCGCTATGTTATATTTCCACCAGTCCTATTGCATATCGCCGCAACAAACCTTTCAGCAAACCGATATTGAGACGCTGAAGGGACCGGTTGAGAAAAAACTGATGGCCCTTGAGCCTGGCTACGAAGGAATACCCCCCGGCATCCTCCGCAGGATGGGCAAGGCAATACGAATGGGTGTAGGCGCCGGAATGCCGATCATTAAAAGCGCCGGCCCGCTGAATGGTATCATCATCGGCACGGCCAACGGGGGAATGGAAGACTGCATAAAATTCCTGAACCAGATCGTACAATATAATGAAGGGGTGCTTGCTCCCGGCAATTTTGTACAAAGCACCACCAATGCCATTGCGGCCCAATTGGGCTTGCTGAGCGGCAACAGATCCTATAACATAACGCATGTGCACCTCGGTCACTCTTTTGAGAATGCGCTGATGGATGCATCCATGCAACTAAAGGAAAACCCCGAAGGAAATTATTTACTGGGCGGGGTGGATGAGATCTCCACCTTTCATTATAATATTGAGAAACTGGCCGGGGCTTTTAAAGAAGAAGATATTTCAAACAAACAATTATATTCCGTTGACAGCCCGGGCTGCATTGCAGGGGAAGCCGGCGCCATGTTCCTGGTAAATAATAAGAAAGAAGGCGCTGTGGCAAAACTGCAGGCCATCTATATTTTACACAGCAGCGACGCGGATATCGTAAAAGACCGGTTGCAGCAGTTTATTGCTGCCCATTTGCAGCCAGGGAAAACCATCGACCTGTTCCTTTCCGGGGAGGATGGGGATAACCGCATCATCCATTTTTACAAAGCCTGCGAAAGCCTCATGGACAAAGATGTCACCATCGCCCGTTTCAAGCACCTCTGTGGCGATTTTCCTACCGCATCAGCATTTGGATCCTGGCTGGCCTGTGAACTTTTCAGATCCCAAACACTTCCCGGCCACATGCTAAAGAGGGGTGAGCAGGATAAACCATTCAGGAATATCCTGCTGTACAATAATTTTAAAGGCTTGCAGCACAGTTTTATGCTGTTAAGCAAAAATTGACAGCATTAAAAAACAATCTGTAATTTCCGTTCAGGATCTTTTCAAAATAATTTGAACCACATAGAACACATAGGTGTATGTGTTTTTCTATGTTCCCTATGTGCCTATGTGGTTCAGGCAAAATAAAAGCCGGCTAACTGCTTATGAAGAAAAAGTGGAGTACGCTGTTTTATGTTATAACCCTGGCGGGGTCGGCCGCTGCCATTTACTGGATCGTAAAGCAGGGCAGGGCATTGCAAAATCCACTTCTTACCGCAAAGGAATTACGGGCGGAAGGAGAATCCGCTGCCCGGGGCAGTTTCCAGGAATTCACTGGTTCCTTCTCTACCCATATCACCGAGCCCATGGCAGTTCTGTTGATGCAGATTATCGTTATTATTTTTTTTGCCAGAATCTTTGGATATCTTTTTAAAAAGATCAACCAGCCTGCTGTTATCGGTGAAATATTTGCCGGGATCATTTTAGGGCCATCCATCCTGGGGATGTATTTTCCGGAAATAACCCAGTTCCTCTTCCCTGCCCCTTCATTGGGCACCCTTAATTTTCTCAGCCAGATCGGCCTCATCCTTTTCATGTTCATCATCGGCATGGAGCTTGACCTGAGATCCGTCGGCAAACAGGCTTATGATGCGGTTGTCATAAGCCATGCAGGCATTATCATCCCTTTTACTCTTGGAATGGGTCTTGCATATTTTATTTATAAAGATTATGCTCCTGCCACAACCTCTTTTTTATCGTTCGCTTTATTTATGGGTATCGCAATGGGCATTACAGCATTCCCCGTTCTTGCAAGAATCTTACAGGAAAAAAAACTCATCCGCACAAAGCTTGGTGTAACTGCTTTAACCTGTGCTGCTGCAGATGACATTACGGCCTGGTGTGTTTTGGCAGCCGTGATCGCTTTGGTAAAATCCGGTTCATCCTTCAGTGTTTTTTACACTATTGGCCTGGCAATTATTTATGTGTTTACCATGCTCAAAGTAGTTCGCCCCGCCCTGCTTCGGTTAGAATATTTATATAATCATCGTGAAAAGATAAGGAACACAATTATTGCCATTTTATTCATGATGCTGATTTGTTCAGCTTATATTGCTTCCGTTATCGGAATTAATACCTTGTTTGGTGCATTCATTGCCGGTATCATCATGCCACCCAGTTTAAGTTTCCGGGAAATCATAGCCGACAAGATTGAAGACGTAAGCATCATATTATTACTCCCACTTTTTTTCGTAATTACGGGCTTAAAAACACAGATGGGCTTGTTAAATGAAGGGTATTTGTGGGTGGTATTCGGGTGGATGTTACTGGTGGCAATTATTGGAAAATTCGGCGGCATCACAATTGCAGCAAGAATAGTCGGACAAAGCTGGCGTAATAGTTTATCCATTGGTGTACTGATGAACACCCGGGGCCTCATGCAACTGATCGTGCTGAATATTGGCTACGATCTCGGTATTCTTTCACCGGAAATATTTGCGATGATGGTGCTGATGGCGCTGGTCACTACTTTCATGACCGGGCCTGCGATGGACATGATACATTGGCTGATACCGGGGGAGGATGATAAATAAGACAGAATGGTATTACAGGAATTACATACTAAATTTAAAGTGCCGGAAATAGCTTGCATTTGAACGCCCCGGCGTGGTCTTTGACCAGCCGGAACCAGTAAGCCATCCTAATTACCTGAATAGTGCGTCAATATCCCAAAATTATCTTTAGTAGTATAACTTTATCCTTGCAGCTATTATCGGCCAGCAGATATTTCCACTCATAAATAGCAGCAGTGAAATACTGGGGCCGGTATTCAGAGTAGGATTGCATCATACCCCAGATCTAAAAAATTTCAGTCAAAATTTGTTGTTTTTCGTGGCTGGTCATAGACCATGCCACGGCGTTCACGAGTTTAAAAGCTGGCTTACAGATAGTAGGGAACACCCTGCCCGTGAAAACTAATTTCCCAGCAACATCTGCTGGAAAGGGGCGTTGCGTATTAATCAACGATACCCCCAACGTTATAAATTGTAATGACTCTCCATAATACGCAACGTCCTCAGCTTTCTCACAAAGCCGGGAAGAACGCACAACAACGGCATATGGAGGATGAACAGTCAATCTATTAATTTATTAAAAACACCCCCTTAAACTTAAAATGCACCAACACATCCTTAAAAGCGATGCCGTGCCCTTTACAGTCCCGTCTTCTTCCCGTGTGTATTTGATATGTGCGCTGATGCTGTTGTTTTTTGTGGGGTCTATCACCGCCAGGAATTTCATTTCAGCAGCAGTGGAAAGCATGGTCTCTTTTTCAAGCACCTGCTCCAATACTTCCTTTACCATCTGCATCATGCACACACCCGGCACCACCGGCTGGCCGGGAAAATGCCCATCAAATATCCGGTGTCCCGCATGGATGACCAGTTCTGCTTTTACCTCCGCATCGGAAGTTTCTATTGTATTGATGGTAAAGAAATCATTGAGCAGCATTATCTTTCTATTCGTTTTAAGCCAATATTGAATTCAAATGTTTTATGTGAAATACCGATCGTATCGGGGATGCCGTTGTGGTAATTCTTCATCACCGCCTCCACGATCACTTTTTTATTGGATGCCCTTTCCAAGCGCAGCAGTTCAGTCCCGCTGTCATTGGTAACATAATAGTGGTATCCCTTCTCCTGCGGAAAGACAAAATATAACTGCCCATCCCGGCTGCGTACCGATGCACCGGAATGATCCAACCGGTTCATCAGCACCAGTTCAAAGTCGTGCCGGAGTGTTTTTATCACCGCCTTCCGGTTCATCTTTTTGATGATGGAATACACTTTAAAATTTCCATCTGCACTGAACTCAAAATCAAAGAAGCTTAGGCCCATCTCACTGCTGAATACCATCCGGGTACTGCTGTCGGGCATCTTTTTTACCAGCAGCAGGCCGCTCAGGTGGTTGCCGCTCACATCTACGGTTGTGCTGTATAACGTCACGCCAAATGCGGGTTTGAATTTTTGTAGCCCTTGCACATCGGCATTGGCAGACTGCATTTGCTTATGCAACGGCGAACAACCCAACAGCACAGCCAGGCAGCTACTTAATATCAAACAAGGTATCCGGGATGGAAGCATTCAGTTCTTTATTGGTAAAACGCATGATGGTATTGTCGCCGGAAATCTCCTGCATCTCGATGCTGGTAACCGAAAAATCCTTTTTGTCAACGATCACATTTATTGACTTGAATAATTCTTTCAGCCCCCTGGTCACCGGTACCAGCTCCACCAGGACCGCATTCCTGTTTTCAAATACCCGGGTCTTAAAATCGCTGTTGCTGAGCATCGTTCCCTGCATGCAGTCGATCATGATCCTGTTGATCTGCTGAAAGAGTTTGTTCGACTTCGCCGATATCTTATTTTCCTTCTGCCCGTCCTTTACATACACTTTGTCTTTATTCAATACCATCAGGTACTGGAAGGGTTGTGTATATTCCATCCGCACCCGGCTCTCTTTCTTGAACCAGAACTTTCCCCTGGAAGTGATCTTTTCAGAAAGCATGCTGAGGTTCTTGTCCTGCACAAAATCGCTTTTAACAGAACTGGTCTTTTGGGTGGCTGCTGAAAAATCGGCTTTGAATTTGGCTATATCAGCAACGGGAGAATAGCCGGCATATTGAGCCTGGGTAGAAAAAGCGGTTACTATCAAAAACGTTATCAGAATTATCTTACGCATATGCATTCAAATGTAGCAATTTATCCAGCGGAACAATTTCGTATCCTCTTTTTTTAACTTCCTGTATGAATCCGGGCAGTACCTCCAGCGTGGTTTTGCTTGTATCGTGAAAAAGAAATACAGCGCCGGGCTCAATGGCCCTGTTGATCTTATCAAGCAGTTTCGCAGGGTCCCTGGTCACCGTATCCATTGACCTTACACTCCATCCAACCGGTGTATAACCTCCTTCCAGGATGGCTTTTTTCACATTCGGGTTCGTTACCCCGTATGGAGGCCTGAAAAGTTTTGGCCTCAACCCGGTGACCCTCTCCACTTCTTTATCCATCTGCTGCAGGTCGGCGATCATTTTTTTGGATGAATACATGTCAAACCATAAATGATGGGAATAACTGTGGTTGCCGATGGTATGTCCTTCGTTTTTTACCTGCAACAGGATCTTTTCATTACCGGCAATGCGCTGACCAATGCAAAAAAAAGTTGCTTTCACGTTTTCCGGTCTCAATGCCTCTAAAATTGCAGGAGTGTGATCGATCGCAGGGCCATCGTCGAAGCTGATGGCGATCTGTTTTTTATCCGTACCTGCTTTGCAAACTATCTTTATAAAGAACCCGGAGCCTATGTAATAACATCCATAAAAAACGACCAGGGACCAGGTAACAAACAAAAGCAGGTAAACATAAAGGGGCAGTCCCCCGTATTTTGCATGTACCCCGATCAAAGCACAAAGCACTGCAATAAAAAAGATATTCGTATTCCGGAAGTTTAGCATGCCGCCAGCAAAGATAAAGAATGATGAGTGCCCATGTAGCTGTTGCAGATCAAAATGCGCTTGATCCTTTGCCCGGATCTTTGTTCAAGCAGGGCAGGGATCGAACCCGACCGGAGGATATGGGCGGCCAGCCAGAAGGCAAAGGCAGATGCGGTAGGATATTCGCCGCAAAGGTGTTTATAGTTAAGCTGTTGTTTGTTCCTGAAAATGGATTGTGCCGTTTGCTCATAGAGCTTATCATTGGCTGCATCCCCGTTCCTGCCGGTGATGACCAGGTCAATATCGTTCATGCTGACCGAATGTTTTTGCAGGAAGGCGTTAACCTGGTCTGTAATTTCATTTTCACCCGCCGGTTTATAAAAAGTATGCAGGGCTTCCAGTTTTGCATAATCCGTGGCAGAAGGTTCTGCTGCCAGCAAGAAGAATGAAGCGCCTTCGCCGGCAATGGTTCCTTTCGATCCTGATCCATATATATCAAGATTTGAAACAGCGCCCTGTTTATACAACCCAAAACGGCTCAGGATGGTATGGCTGGTATCTATGATCTCATCAATGGCGCCAACCAGCACATGGGATGCGTCTTTTTCCTTCAGCAGCATCATGCCGTCGAGCAAGGCGCTTTCAAACGAAAAAGCCCGGTGTACAAAGGCATTGTTATAATTATTGCATTGCAGCATCAGGCCTATCTGTGCGCCAATGGTGTTATGAGTAGATTGTATGAATGCGGTGGGTGTAAGCAGTTCTTCATTGAACTCAACCATTTTCCGCAAAAATGAATTGGTGTCTTCCAGGCAACCATAAGCCGTGCCGGTAACGATCGCATCGGGTACTTTAACATCCGCTTCCTGCAAACACTCCATGGCTGCGGCCACACCCATGCGGATGATCCGGCTCATGCGCCTGATCAGTTTCGGGTCAATGAATTCTTTGTAATCCGGTTCAATACAGCTAAGGCGGTTACTGGTATACGCAACAGGAGCATCGGCCAATGGCCAATGACCAAAGGTCCGTTGCGGTGATATATTTCCTGTTGCCCGTATGTACATAATTCTTAACCCTCTTTACTGTCATCCTGAGTTTATCGAAGACGGTTCAGGATACCGGCTTCATTACACTGCTCCGACAAGCTCAGCATGACATACGTTTTATTTAAAGACTACAATTATTATTTCAACCCATCTTTGAAAAGATCAAAGATGAACAGTTGCCCCCAAAGCCGAAAGAATTGGAAAGCACGTGTTTCAGTTTCACATTCCGCTCCACTTCTGTTACCGGAACAAACGGCAGGTCCTTCATGGGGGTTTCCAGTCGCAGGTTGGGATAAATGATCCCGTGCTGCAGGGCCAGCACTGAAAATACCGCTTCGATCCCGCCGCTGGCACCCAGGGTATGCCCGGTAAATGTTTTGGTTGAACTCATTTTTGGATAATGCGGTTCAAATAAACGTTTGATGGCTGTACCTTCGGCAATGTCGTTGTTCTGTGTGCCGGTGCCATGCAGGTTGATGTAATCAATATCGGAAGGCTGTAACCCGCTTTTCTTTAAGGCGCCGCTCATGGCAAGGTATGAACCCGTTCCTTCCGGGGACGATGCGGTTTGATGATATGCATCATTGGCATTGCAGTAACCACTTAATATTATTCCCGGTTCATTCTTTAATGATGCAGCAATTTTTTCCGAGACCAGTACCACATATCCTGCCCCTTCACCCAGGTTGAGCCCACGCCGGTGCTCATCAAAAGGCTGGCAGAATTTTTCATCCACGATCATCAGGGTATTAAATCCATTCAGGGTGAACCGGGTAAGGGAATCTGTTCCGCCTGCAACAGCCACATCCAGGATATTATTCCGGATGAGCCGGGCAGCAAAAAATATGGCGTTGGCAGAAGAAGAACAGGCCGTGCTGATGGTGGTAACATAATCTTTCAGGTCCAATGCATCGGCAACCAGTTCTGTAACGCTGCCGCATTCGTGGTTTACCACGTTGTGCAGCCTTCCTTTATGTTCACTGGTAATAAAATCAGAAAAGAAATTTTCGGTCTTATCCATTCCTCCTACCGAGTTCGCAGAAATGAACCCCTTCCGCAAGGATGACAGGTTTTCTATTCCTGCATTGGCAAGGGCTTCCGTGGCTGCAACCTTGCTTAATAAGGCCGTGCGGCTTTTTATGGAGGGCAGCCCTGCAATTGTTGCAAGTTCCTCATTGCTGAGCTTGACTTCGGCAACCGGCAGGCGCTGGCGGTGAACTGAATGAAGTACCTGCATTTCTCCCATCCCGGCCCGGCCATGTTCCAGTGCATCCAGGCAGGCGGCAGTATTATTGCCTATCGCCGAAATGATACCTGTGCCGGCAACAAAAACGGGTTCATTCATTTTTTATGAATTCTGGGCTTGGTGTGCAGTGATGTATTCGGCCATTGTCCGTACAGAATGGAATACTTTTGGGCCCTCGTCGGCATTGGATAATTTGATCTTATATTGCTGCTGTAGTAACACGATCAATTCAAGGGCATCAATAGAATCCAGGCCCAACCCTTCCACAAACAATGGCTGGTCATTACCGATATCCGCCGGTTTAACATCCTGCAGGTTCAACTGGGCAACGATCTGAGCTTTCAGATCCAACATTAACTTATCCATTTTCTAACTGGTATATTTTATTAAGATTTTCTTTTGTAAAAATAACAGAATCCCTGCTTTTCTCTTTCTCTACTAAAAATAAAGCTGCTTTGTATTCTTCCTCCAGCACTTCTACCCAACCACATATACAGCAGTGCAATATATCATTATTAACGAGGCCGTCCACATATTGTTCAATAAATCCGGCGTCAAACTGCTCAAAGATAAAGAAAGCATTCTCGCCTTTAAATTGATGCCGGATGCTGATCTCGCCAATGACGATATTTGGTAATGTATATACGAACAGGGCCGGGCTGGGAATGCTTTTCACCGTTTCATAATACCGGGCATCTGTATCCAGGCTTGAGCTTGCATTGGAAAGCACGATACCGATCTTCTCCGGCTTGTATCTTTCTTTTTCAAAGCCGCCCTGCAACAGCACTTCATTCGCCAGCCATCCCAGTTTACTCAGGTTGTCCATTTTATAGAATCGGGGGTACTGCAGCCCGAAATGCTGGTAAGCCGATACCAGGAAATCCGGCAAAGCTTTTATTCCCTCCTCAAACACCCGCTGCCTGTTCTTATAAACAACCTGTTTACTGATCATGCAACTGGCAGTGATATGGTTCTCTTTTTTCAATACCTGATGGTCTTTTACAAGTGTTAAGCGGCTCCCTGTGTTTTCATTGAATCCCTGAACGTGATGAGCTTAGCCAGTTTTTTCAATGCCGACTCATGTTCTTTCACGTACGGGTTTGATGTATCCCATACATAGCCGGCCAGTACAGAACAGATCATGTTCTTGATCCCGGCATCCTGTTCATCGGCAAAGAAGATGGTATCAAGCGTACCGTCGTACCAGGCCAGCACATAAGAACGGAATGTGTTCACGCCCTGCATCATGGGCTGTGTGTACCCGGCTTCCCAATCAACTGCTTCGCCGTTCAGTTTTTTAATTACAAGCTGTGCTGCCAGCTGGCTTGATACAGTTGCCAGGGTGACGCCGGAAGAAAAGACCGGGTCAAGAAATTCCGTTACATTACCGGTAAGCACAAAACCATCCCCATAAAAACTGCTGGTGGTGGTTGACCAGGATTCCAGCACCCGTGGTTCAAAATCGAATACTACGTCTTTCATCCTTTCAGCAAGGTATGGTTCCGATGCCAGCAGGGCTCTCAGTTGTTCCTCATTGCTGCCACTCACTTTTTTAAAGAATTCAGGTTCGCCCACGAACCCTACCGATGTTTTTCCGTTGGAAAAAGGGATCACCCAGATCCATATTCCCTTATTATGAACGATGATTGTGATCCGGTTGGGTTCATCATCCATCGTTCTTTTCACATCCACCACATGCGTAAATAATGTTTTACGGGGTGGCAGGTGTGAGGGCCTGTCCATATTGAACAGTTTGGGTATCACTCTTCCGTATCCGCTGCCATCCACGATAAACCGGGCTTCTACCTGTGATCTGTTCCCGGCAACGTCTTCCACGGTTGTTACCGAGTTGGAACCATCAAATTCAATGGCAGTTACCGTTGTTTCATAATGCACCGGTATGTTCATCTTTTCGCAGCTGTCTGCCAGTATTTTATCAAATTCACCCCGGGGTACCTGCCAGGTCCAGTTCCATCCGGGCGTATATTGATCTGCAAAAATATAATCGCATATCTTTCCTTCTTTAACGAACTTGGCGCCGAATTTTTCCTGGAAGCCGGCTTGCCTGACGGCGTCTAAAAATCCTGCCTCTTCCAATGCTTCCATGCACCGGGGCAACAAACTTTCCCCTATTACAAAACGGGGAAATTTCATTTTTTCAACGATCTTGACCGTAAAGCCTGCCTTTTTAATGATGGCAGCAGCTACGGTCCCGGATGGGCCGGCACCGATCACTAACACATCAACTTTTTCTGATTTCATGATCTTAGTTTTATTATTTTTTTTTTGCATTGCAGTAAGGTCTGGCTGAGGCCAATTCCGTCTGTTTGCTTTACGATCTCAAAACCCGCCTCGCTGATACATCTTATAAATATTTCGGCACTGTACATCTGGCTGTTGCCATTTGCCACCACCGTAAAGTACAGAGAAGTTTGCTGCAAACAGAATGCAGCCGTTTCAAATCGCTGCCTGTCCCAGAACGGTTCCAGGATGAAGACAGACCCGTTCTCATCAATTGCCTCATAACATCGCTTCAGGATGGAGACGATCTCCTTTTCTGAGAAACAGTCAAGGAACTGGCTCATCCAGATGGCATCATATCCCGCAGGAAGTTTCACTGTTTCGTCCAAAATATTTGCGGAAACAAATGAGATCCTTTCTGTCAGGCCAAGTTCTTCAATCTTTTTTCTGGCCATGTCCAGTTGGCCGGGGAGATCCATGATGGTAACTTGAACTTCCGGAGAATATTTCGCAGAAGCGATGGCCCATTTCCCGGTATTGCCGCCAATTTCCAGTATTCTTTTTACCCCGTCCCTGTATACCATCGGAAGCACTAAAGGAAAAGCATCGTCTGAAAAATAATGATCGAAATTGAACCAGCTTTTTTGCACCTGTGGCGGCAGCTGCGACAAAGCTTCATACACCGTATTCCAGTTACCAAATTCTTTTAAGCCTACCGGCCTGCCCGTTTCCACGCTTTCCTGCAGGTGAAAAAGTCCCTTATAATTCACATCATGTACAAAATCCATATTCACATTCGTCAATGCATCATGAAGGAAGAAATAACCGGTCTTCCCCAGAGTATATTTTCCTTCATTTAGCAGCACCAGGCCAAGGCTGAGCCCCGACTCCAGCAGTACCCTTACCCCATAAACCGAAAGGTTTACTTTTTCCGATACCTCCTCAACAGTCAGGCCTTTTTTCCCGGAATCTTCAATACACTTCAGTATGCCTTTATTTCGTAAGACCCGGGCAGCCTGGAATATTACCGGGCCAAAAGCTATCCATTGTGCCCGTTCCTGTGCTTCAAATGCCGATCGCTTGTCTTTTTTAAAAAAATTCATGTGTTAAAAAAGTTTTAATCTGAATAATCTTTACTGAATATCATGGCTGCATTACACCCGCCAAAACCAGAGGCTGTTTTCAGGCAGTTGTTCAGTGGTTTTTGTAAAAGCGTAGTGCAAACATTCACCGGCTGTGTTACTCCCATGGTCTCAAATCCAAGGGTGGGCACAACCATATTCTCTTTTAATGATTGTATGGCAATGACCGATTCAATAAGCCCGGCTGCACCCAGCGTGTGGCCGTAGTATCCCTTCAGGCTGTTTACCGGTACTGATTGCAGTCCCGCCAGTGTTAATGCCTTCGCTTCCATCTCGTCGTTATAAACCGTAGCGGTTCCATGTGCTGAGATAAAATCAATATCTGCCGATGACAAACCCGCTGCATGCATGGCGTTTGATATGGCAAGTTTTAATTCCTCCCCGGTACGGGAGGGGCCCGAGATATGGTTGGCATCATTGCTTACAGAGCCGCCGCTCACTTTTATTCCACAGGAATTATTTTTATGGGAACTTATTATCACGGTAGCTGCCCCTTCGCCAAGGTTTATCCCGTTTCTGGCAGCATCAAATGGTTTACAGGGCGAAGAACTGATGGCCTGGAATGACTGGAATCCTGAGAGTACGAACTTCGTTATAACATCCGCCCCTGCAATAACGGCATGTTCAAATTGCCCGGATCGTATAAGCCGCATACCCGTTAAAATAGCCAGCAGGCCTGAGATACAGGCGTTGGAAACGATCACAGGCTTGTTGATGAATCCAAAATATTCCGCCACAAGTTTTGCAGAAGTATTCAATGATATCCGGGTCTGTAATTCCCTGTTGTACGGTTCGGTTTCCAGCAAACTGATGTTTCCCTTGGTGGAAGAGATGATGAGAACCGTTTTTTCATCGGAAGCATTCACAGGGCTCTTTTCCAGTGCATCGCTGATGGAAGTGATGAGCAGGTTCTCAAACCGGGACAGACCGGCCTGCTGCCCGTTTTGCACAAAGTCCTGTCCTTTTTCAAACAACGCTGCATAAAAGGGCTGTTCAGACATGGCGGCATCATCCTGTTCCTTTACCCCGGAAATATTTTCGGTAAGCCGGGAAAAATTTTCGGCCGTTGTTAAACCAAGTGGTGATACAATATTATCTGAACCAATATAAATTGCTGTCATTATCCTGTTTTAATCCAGCCCGTGTTTCCTTTTCCATTCCTCAAAAAACGGGGGGTTAGACAATTGAAGTACCGAATCGTCCTTGCTTAAAAAAACCTGGACGGAAGAACCGGTTGCAACCAGGTCTCCTGTTGCAGCGTTAAACAGCCGGTACGTGAATTTCATTTTAGCGGCTTCGCAGGGCACATACCATGTTTCCACAATTACGCGGTCGCCATAGCGCAATGATTTTTTAAAATCACATTGTACATTCACCACCGGGATCACAAAGCCCTGCTGGTACACATCCAGGTATTTCAAACCATGGGTTTCGCCAAATGCTTCCCTGCCATCTTCAAAATAACGGATATAGTGGCCGTGCCATACAATGCCCAACGGATCTGCTTCATTAAACCGTACTAAGATCTCCCTTCTGCTGGTTAATTCCATATGTATTGTTTACGCCGGTCAGCTGTTGCTTTTATTCCGCCACTCTTTGTATTTTTTCTTGTCAATGTCATCAAGCAGTTCTTTGATGGTGGAAGCCCAGTAATTACGGAAACCAAAACCGCCCTTTGCTTCTGTTACCATCCGTTCTGTCATCAGCACTTTTTTCGATTTCATGTCAATGAATGTGACCCAGATAGCCGCATCCCCTTTTTTATCAACCTTGCGCATGGCTTCCATTACAAACAATACCCCAACACCATCTTTCCCGGAGATATCCAGTTGCTTAACAATGGCCGCAATGTCAGATTCTTTTAAGCGGCTGAAATCCGATGAGTTGGTGGAGATGATGTCGTTCAGGTTTGCTTTTTCACTGCTTTTGAGCGCCGCACTGATGTCATTCGGCATATTGCTTTTGCGGAAAACCCCCCTCAGGTCATATTTTTTGGGTTCATCGATCACCAGGTTGTTGATACTGCCGTAGAGCCGGCCACGTATATCGCTGGCATTGCCCACATCCAGCAGGCGGGCCTGGCTGAAATCAATACCCAGGTAAACCAGCGGTGATTCGCTGTTGTTAAATACATCTTTCAATGATTGTGCGGAAGAAGCTGCGCTGCCACCCAAAAAGATAAATACAGCAACAAGCCATTTGCTTTTTAGTAAACGTTTCATGATTGGGGATTTTTAATTTGATTAATAAATATTTTCATGGTACACTGCACGATAATATTTCCGTTGCAGGTTATTTTCCCGGATATTAATGTTACATCAAAAATCTGATTTTCTATGGTAATTTCAGTAATTAATTCATCGCCGGTTCCGGGCAATGCATGCACCTGCAGGTTGTTCACAGCGCCGATATAACCAACGGGCACCGGCCTGTTCTCCGTTTTAGAAACATAGCCTGAACGGGCGGCGGCTGTCTGTGCAATATTTTCCACCAGGCCGGGCTCTTTAAACTCACCATCCTGTACAAAAATATTATCTGCCCGTATGGTTAGCCGGGTGGTGGCCGTATTGTCAGCACAGGCCAACAGCTCATCCACCATCACAAAGGGTGGTTTTTGAGGGATCAGTTCCAGTATGTTCTCCGTTGCCATTATGTTTATTGCCAGAAATTATAATAATTAAACCACTGATCGGGATATTGTTTGAGTTTCCCTTCCATCTCGCCGACAAAATCGTTCAGCATCTCCTGCATTACGGATTGCTTGTCTGCATTGCTATATTCTTTATTTCACTGGCAAAGAAATGATAATGCATTTTGCTTTCCTTCATGGCAAAAACAAAAGACACCGGCACTTTAAATTTAGCGGCCAGTAGGAAAGGCCCCATCGGGAACTTTGCCTTTTCCCCCAGGAAAGCGGCCGACATGGTCTTATTGCCTTCCATAAACCGGTCGGCATGCATGCAAACGAGTTCGTTGCCGGCAAGGGCATCATTTATTGCGTAAATATGCGAAAGATCGTTTTTAATAACGATGATCTTCATCACCCGCTTCCCGGTCACCCCTTCCAGGTATTCTTTTATCTGTTCATGTTCGCCATCGTACAATACAATATTCACCGGGGTTTCCAGCCTCCTGAATAAATGACCGGCCACATCCCAGTTGCCGATATGGGCGCTGAGCAATATGCCGCCTTTTTTTTGTGCGGCGATCTTTTGCAGGTTTTCCTCTCCATCAAAATCAAAGCTGAAATTATTTCTGATCCCCGACATCACCACCACTTTATCAATGATGCTTTGACCGAGCATATAATAATTCATGTACAGTTTTCTTACAGAAGAGATCTTCCCATAACCAAGCCGGTAGTGATATAAATGATAGATCTGCCGCGATGATCTGTAGGAAAACAGGAAGTAATAAGGCACCACAAAGTGCAAAAGGAAGTAAGCAGGCAAAACACCAAAAGTCCGTAATACCCATACAAAGATGCGGTACCCCAACGGGGTTCCTTTTGATTTTCCATGCCAGGAAGACATTATGCCATTTCTTTAGAATTCACACGGGAGATCACGTAGTCGCAAAAATCCCCGAAAGTGGCTATGTTGGTAAAATCTTCGGGTTTGACCTTAAAGGCAAAATTGCTTTCGATAACCACCACCAGGTCGATATAATCCAGACTGTCTAAGCCCAGGGTTTCTTTTAAATTGGCTTCGGGTACAAGTTTTTCTGCTTCCACCTCAAATTCCTCGATAAGGAATTCGTGAATTTTCTCAATAATTTCTGTATTCGTCATAGCAGTTTTTTAATTCAGTTTTCGGATGATCAGGGAGGAATTCGTTCCTCCGAATCCAAAAGAGTTGGACAAAAATACAACTATATCTTTTTCTATGGCACTTTTTGCAATATTGAGTTTGGCCGAATCCTCATCCGGGTTCTCAAAATTGATATTGGGCGCCACAAAGGAGTTTTGCATCATGAGCAATGAATAAACGATCTCACTGGCCCCCGCCATCCAGCATTCATGGCCGGTCATGGATTTTGTTGAACTTACCAACGGTTTGTACTGCCCAAAAACTTCATCAATCGCCCTTGCCTCGCTGGCATCGCCCGCCGGCGTTGATGTGGCATGTGCATTTATATAATCAATTTCCTTTGCATCTATCCCGGCGTCTTTCAATGCCCTGTGCAATGACCGGACCGGACCCTCAACGGTTGGGTTTGAAATATGGCCGCCATTGGATGAGAACCCATAACCGATCACTTCGCCCAGGATCTTCGCCCCTCTTTTTTGTGCCGACTCCAGGCTTTCCAGTATAACCGTTGCAGCACCTCCGCTGGGGATCAATCCATCCCGGTCCCGGTCAAACGGGCGGGAGGCACGGGTTGGATCCGATTCCCGGATCGAAAATGCAGAGAGGGCATCAAAGGTTCCCATGGATAAATGGTTTATCTCCTGGGCGCCCCCGCAAATGATACAATCCTGTAAACCCGTTTTTATAAAGTGATAACCAAGGCCTATGGAATGAGACCCGCTGGCACAGGCTGCACTGATCGTAAAATTTATACCCCTCAGTTTAAAGATGGTTGCCAGGTTCATGGTCACGGTCGAGTTCATGGTTTGAAAAACCGCTCCCGAGCCTACCAGCGTGGTATCTTTTTTCTCCCGGATGATATCATCCGCTTCTATCACCGCTTTGCCCGAACTGTCGTTACCATATAAGATCCCGATCTCGTTCGCCTGGATATGATCGGCATCAATACCGGCATTTGCCAACGCTTCGATGGTGGCCAGGTACGCATATTCCCCCTGCTCAGGCAGCATGATACGTGCCCGCCGGTCTAATTTTCCTTTCAGGTCGGGTTTATCTACATAGCCGGTCAGCCCCGAACGGTAACCATACTCTTTACGCACCGGGTCGAGTATGATACCGGACCTTCCTTTGTACAGCGAGTCCCTTACCTCTTCGAGGTTCTTTCCTATGCAGGAATAAATACCCATGCCTGTTATAACTACCCTGTTCATAATTTTTTATGTCATTGGATATTAGTCACTAGTCACTGGTCATTGGTAAGTCTCTTTGGGTTTAGTGGTCTCCCAATGACTTAATGACTCAATGACTCAATAACTAATTCACCATCAGGTATACAACCCGCCATTCACAGAAATAACTTCCCCGGTTATATAAGAAGCCCCTTGTGAAGCCAGGAACCCAACCGTTTTTGCCACTTCTTCGGGTGAACCAAACCGTTTTACCGGTATCATGGCCTTCAGTTCATTCTCATTCAGGTCACTGGTCATATCTGTCTTAATAAATCCCGGCGCCACCGCATTCACGGTGATCCCCTTCCGGGCTATCTCCTGTGCCAGGGCCTTGGTGGCGCCTATCACGCCGGCTTTGGCCGCGGAATAATTGACTTGCCCCGCCATTCCCTTTATGCCCGAAAGGGAAACAATATTAATGATACGGCCATATTTTTTCATCAGCATACTGTTCACCACCAACCGGGTAACATAAAAGAACCCGTCAAGACTGGTGTTTACCACCCGGTCCCATTGTTCATCTTTCATCCACATCATCAGCCCGTCGTCCCGTAAGCCGGCATTATTCACCAGCACTTCGATCACTTTATCTTCATTGGCTTCCATCCAGCCGCCCAGTTTGCTGTTTATCTGTTCCTTGTCCGAAACATCAAACCGGATGATCTCTCCATCCATCCCTTTCTCTTTTACAAGGGCAAGGGTTTGCAATGCTTCCGTTTCATTCGATCTGTAATTGATGAGCACATTATATCCCATCCCGGCCAATTCAATACAAACAGCCCTTCCAATACCTCTTGAACCTCCCGTTACTAATGCAAATTTCATCTGAATTTATTATTTGGCGGTAATATTATTTGCCGGTACCATTTATTAATTGGTTGCTTTCTTTTCAACAAATCAGGAAGTAATTTGTTCCGGTACGATCCCTAATTTGAAGGAAATAACAGGGTCGGCCTTCTCAAAATAGTTTTTGATCCTTTCCAGGTCTTTGTATTTGGGTTTGTCTTCAATAAAGCTGGGGAATATCTTTCTCACTTCCGAATAAATATGATGGGTCTCGGAGGAGAGCCGGTCGGTGCATTTCAGGTAATCGATCGCCTGCAGCACCGTCATCATCTGTATGGCAAGCACTTCAAACGAATTGTTGATGACCCGCCTGGTCATCAACGCAGCATTACAGCCCATGCTTACAATGTCCTGGTTGTCGTTGTTATTCGGTATGCTGTGTACATACATGGGAAAAGACATGGTCTGGTTCTCGGCCACCGTGGAAGTTGCCGTAAACTGCATCCCCTGCATCCCGAAGTTGAAGCCCAGTACACCCAGGTTCACAAAGGGCGGGAATTTCTGGTTCAGCTTTTCATTCAGTAAATAATTCAGCTGCCTTTCCGAAAGCATGGACAGCTTGGTAACAGCGATCTTTAATTTATCCATCTCCAGCGAAACATAATCGCCGTGGAAATTGCCGCCATGAAAAATATTCTGGTTCTCGTGATCGATCACCGGGTTATCATTGACCGAATTGAGTTCATCCACCACCACTTTTTCTGACTGGCAGATGGTATCGTAAATGGGGCCCAGCACCTGGGTAACACAGCGCAATGAATAGTACTCCTGCACTTTGTCCTGGAAGACCTCCTGGTCGAGTTTCTCGGGATTATACAAATGCTCCGAACGGTTGCGGATCATTTTACTGTCCTTCAGGATATCCCGGAGCTGGGCAGCAACTTTATTCTGTCCTTTATGATGTTTTACCACGTTCAATTCATAGGAATAATGGTCGTCAAACGCTTCCACCACTTCATTGATCATGGCCGAAAGCATCACCGACCATTCCAATAGTTTTTGCGCCTGTATAATATTTAACATGCCGATGCCGGTCATGGCCGAAGTGCCATTTAGGATGGCCAGTCCCTCCCGTATATGGATGGTCAGCGGCTTAATCTTCAGCCGGGAAAATACCTGTGCCGCTGGCTGAACCTCTCCGTTATAAATTACTTCTCCCTCGCCGATCAATACCAGGCCCAGGTGTGCCAGTTGAACCAGGTCGCCGCTGGCTCCTACGCCGCCGTGCTCATAAATACAGGGGGTCACGTTTTTATTGATCAGTTCCCTGAGCAGCTCCACTGTTTCGGGATGAACCCCGGAATAGCCCTGCATGAGGCTGTTGAGCCGGGCAATCATTACTGCTTTTACCATGATGTGCGACATCAGGTTTCCGCTGCCGGAACTGTGGCTCCGGATCAGGTTATACTGAAGCTGAAGCATGTTCTCTTCACTTACCTTATACTGGGCCATGGGGCCAAAACCGGTATTGATGCCGTAAATGAGCTTATTCGAGGAGAAATTCTTCAAAAACCGGAAATTCACATCCACTTTTTCAACCGTCTTTTTATCTAAAGCAACCTTCTTTTCCTTGAAAAGTATATCAGAGAAATCATCTAAGGAAAGGGCTCTGTCTCCAACATGTACCATGATCCGAATTTTATCTGCAATTAAATTGTTTGGTAACTATTCAGGTAAAAATAGAATAAAGATTTCAAATTTTATTTTTTTGACCTGCCATACCTTGAAGGTATAAAAACAGGGTACAACAAATTTGTGGCGATTGGGTATTTTTATTGCCGGATTTTTTTATACTTTTAATTAATTATCACCTAAAAACAACTTTTCATATGAAACGCATAACTGGTTTATTTGCTATTTCCCTTATTGTCCTGGGCTCCCTGACAGCCAATGCTCAGCGGATCAAAACCAAGAGCGGCAACGAGAATATTATTAAGAATGAATCCACTATTAACATTGAATTTGTATACGACGGCCTGAGCGTAGGCAAATATGATGTGGAAGCCGATTATATCAAGGCAAAAACAGATGAATACAACAAAAAAGAGCCGGGCAGGGGCGACTCCTGGGCCAGGAGCTGGGTCAGTGACCGGGAATCAAGATTTGAGCCCCGGTTCATCAACGAATTCCAGGATGCCACCGGTATGACCGTAAAAAAAGATGCCAAATACACCCTTGTATTCAAAACCACTTCCATTGAACCGGGTTATAATATTGTGATCAGCCGGAAAAATGCAGAGATCGATGCCGAAGCGTGGATCGTTGAAACGGCCAATAAATCAAATAAACTGGCGGAGTTCACCATATCCAATGCACCCGGAAGGATTTATGGCGGGTATGATTACGATACTGGACTACGGATACAGGAATCGTATGCCGTGTCTGGCAAAAGGCTGGGTAAATACCTGAAATAAAGAAATTAACAACAAAAATGAATAAAGACTTCCCATAAAAAGGAAGTCTTTATTTTTGCCACTGTTAAACCAAACGATCATACCAAATGAAAACTATTAAAATGCTACTGGCCATTGCAGCCATCCTGGTTAGTTCTATCAGCGCTTATGCACAGCAGGTTGACCTGACCAGGGGCGATCTTTCCATTTTAAAGGAGGAGAACTCGATCAACATTGAGTTTACCTATGATAAGATGACCGTGGGCGATGATGGCAAAGAAGCAGACTATATAAAAAGGAAAAGGACCGAACTGAATGACAAGGAAAAAGGAAGCGGGGAGATCTGGGCACGGAAATGGGAAGAAGACAAAGCCACGAAATTTGGCCCGAAGTTCATCCTTGGTTTTACAAACCTCAGTAAAATGACGGTCAGCAAGGATGCGAAATACACCCTCCTCTTTAATACCAAAGCGCTGGAACCGGGTTACAGCGTTGGGGTTTCAAAAAGAAATGCGGGCATTGACGGAACGGTTACTATTGTAGAAACGGCCAACCCGTCAAAAAAACTTGTCGTTCTTTCTGTCGAAAGGCCCGGCGAGAACATGTTCCGGGGAGCAGCTTTTGATGCCGGATCCAGGATCGCTGATGCCTATTACCTATCCGGGCAGAAGGTTGGTAAATTCATAAGCAAGAATAAAGATTAGATCTTTTAATTCCTCCTGTCGATAAACCTGATCGCCTTCCGGCTTCCTTCAGGGAACTGTATCTTCTGCATCTCCTCTTTGGATACGTACCGGATATGCGGACTCACCCGTAAGCGGGCCTGCAGGTTGGACCGTATCTTACGGTTGATCTCTTCGCTGCTGTTCAGCGGCAGCAGGTGCAGCATCACTTCATCCATACCTATATCATTGGAATATACTTCGGCAACAAAATCCTGTACTTCTTCCATTTCGTTCAACAAGTCAAAAATGGAAGGTGGGTATAAGGTGGTGCCCTTGTATTTTATCATTTGTTTTTTTCTTCCCATCACCGGGGACAACCGTAATGTGTTGCGGCCGCATTTGCATGGTGCATCATCATACACACATATATCGCCTGTCTTGTAGCGAAGCAGGGGCATGCCTTCCACACCCAGGGTGGTAATGGTCACTTCACCCGGTTCACCGGCTGCAACCGGCTTATTCATTTCATCCAGCAGTTCCACGATCAGAAGATCGGGTTGCAGGTGCCCTCCTTTACACTCGCTGCATTCCGTAAAGGCGGTCTGCATTTCGGTGGAAGCATAGGTAGAGAATAATTTGATGTTCCAGGCGTCGGTGATGCGTTTGCCCAATGTGTTCAGGGAAAAATCGGTGTTGCGGATATTTTCCCCGATGCAGATCGCTTTCTTTACTGTTGAAGAATTAACATCGATCTTATGTTCATTTGCAAATTGTACCAGCTTCAGGATAAAGGAAGGGACCGCAACAATGGCCGTTGGCTTCAATCGCTGGATGGTCTCCCATTGCAGGGAGGGTACACCGGGACCAAGCCGGATAATGCCTGCGCCTAATTTGCGGAGGCCGGCATAATAGGCCATGCCCGCCATGAATTGCCGGTCAAGCGTCAGCATCAGCTGGTAAATATCATCTGCCGATCCTTCGGCACTTACAAAAGAGGAGTATTCATTGTATGTAAGCCGGCCGAGGTCATTTTCGGTAAGCGCAATGGTAACCGGGCTGCCCAGTGTACCGGAAGTGGAACTGTATTCTATGATCCTGTTCTTAGGCACACATAAAAAATCATTGTTACGCTGCTGCAGGTCTTCCTTCACCGTAACCGGTATCACCGAAAGGTCTTCAATGGTCTTGATCCCTTTTACATTGAACCGGGCACTGGTGAACAGTTCCCGGTAAAAGGGAGAACGTTCATTCAGGTATGCAACGGATTCCTGCAGTTTTTTTTCCTGCATCCGTTTGATCTGTTCCTTGCTTTCAAATGCTGCTTCGGGAGAATAGTTCATATATTTTCAATTATTGTCATTCGCCTGATCCATGATCATCCTGCTGTTTCTGTTACTGCTTTCGGGTAAAACCACATCAGTTCCACATCTTTAATAATGGAGGGGCCGGGAGTGATCGCATCGGCCGATCCGGTATCCAGCATCATTGCATTTTCCTTTTTTCCCAGGTTGATGGTATACGGGTTGACCTTTATGTCAGGGGCTGTTCCGTTCACCTCTGTACTTATGAACCGGAAGATCGCAACGGCCAATTGTTCCAGGATATTCATATTCTTTTCGATCTGTGTGACCATTTCCCCCGGGTTACGCTGTACTTCTATTTCTTCCTGGAATTTTCTTAAAACAGCCAGGTCAAAAGGATCAATATAGCGGTTAGAAAATACCCGGTTCTCAAAAGGCAGCCATTCAAGAAAAAGGTCCTGCATTATTTTATTCAGGCGTCCGAACTTCCTGCCCAGGCTATCGGGCGCAACAAAAAGTTCTTTAAGTATCCGGAGATTGGTAAATGCCTTGTTGGCAAACAAATGTGAAGGTATTGCCCAGTATGTTGCCCAGTCCCAGAATATTTTTATCACCATGATCTGGGTGTTTCCCATCAACAGGTATTTATTCTGGTAAACCGGTATCCAGCTATCCACCAATGCAAGGTGTGATTTTTCATAAATGGTGGCACGCCCGGAAATATCCTCCCCGTCCATATCACGGAGTATCAGATCACTTAACCAGGAATTATTCAACGCAATGAAATCAGTTCCGGGTGAATAAAGCGGATCTAAAAAAGGGCCCGATTCACCGGTGGTTGCCCAGCGGTCTGCCGAATATATCCGTTCGGTATGATGGGCATAGTGTTTCAGTATCTTAAAATCCAGCAAACCATCTCCATGCCCGAGCGGTTCCAGCATTTTGTAAGGCAATGGTTCATTCTTTTTCATCCACTCCACTGCCTTTTCGTAGGTGTTGAATGTTTCAAACGGATGAACGGCCGGGTCTGCAACAATTCCGATGCTGGTGTTCTTAGACCCCAATGGAATGACCCATAACCAATAACCGGTATCCATGAAATGGACCGTGCTTAAATACCTTAACCCCGGCTCAAGGTATGATCGCCATTCCTTGTTGTTGGTCCATGTATCAATATCGATAACCCCTTTAAGCCTCCACCACACTGCATTGGTATGATGTTCCATCGGCTTCTGGAACTGCAGTTTGCGCTTCAGTATGCTGGACCTGCCGGATGCATCTGCCACCCAACGGCAGCGAACGGTGATCTCTTCGCCGTTCCGGATATAAGAAACGCGGTGACCGGCATCCCTGTCAAGATCCACATTGGAAACTTTTGCTCCCAGTACCAGGTCGGTCCCTTTTTCCCTGGTCAACCGCATCATGTAATTTTCCACGGTCCCCCTGTCAAGCTGGTGACTTGGCACCGGCAGCCGTAGCCGCGGGCCTAATTCAACACGGCTTGCAATATCATCCTTGGTATGTGATCTGAAAAAAAAGCGCAGGCCATGTTTGGGAAGTTCATGTTCTTCTAAATAATCTTTCAGGTTCAATACCTCCCGTAAATAATGAGTTCCGAGCTCTACCGTTGATTCACCCACTTTATGTGCTGCAACAGCCGCGTCTGCTTCTCTTCTTTCCAGTACAAGAATGGAAAGGCCGGGCTTTGCATTTTTAAGCTGTAAGGAAAGCGTCAGACCTGCAAGCCCTCCGCCAAGTATCACCACATCATACTGATCATGCATAAAGATTATTTTATACTATTAAAAGTAATAAATTAAACAGTAGAATCACAAAGTATAAATACAGGATGGGTTGATCTTGTTTAATATAGCGGCCGGTATTTATCAGAAGGTTCGACGGTCAATAAATGCTTTGAAAAATCCGGCGGCAGCTTAACGGGATTCAATGATCACCATGGCACATGCCATTGTCTTAAGGTGGGAGAGCGAAACGAAAATATTTCCTATTCTCATTTCAGCAACGGTATCCGCCGTTGTACCTGAAAAACGTAACTCCGGCTTTCCTTCACCATCATTATACACTTCAATTTCATGGAAGGCCGTTCCGCTCCGCCAGCCGGTGCCGATCGCTTTTAAGAAGGCTTCTTTGGCTGCAAAGCGGGCGGCATAGTGTTCGTACTTATTGGTCTTTGATTCACAATAAATAATTTCTGCCGGCGAAAAAACCAATTCCTTAAAGCCGGATTTCTTTTCCATCTTTTCGGCCACCCGTTCCACTTCGATCAGGTCGGTGCCGATGCCTAGGATCATGATGTTTGTTTTATCTGGTGATTTTTTGAACCACATAGGCACATAGGAAACATAGAAAACAACCTATGTGATCTATGTGTCTATGTGGTTCAGTTTTTATTGATCTTTTTGATCTGCTCTTTTATATGGTCCTCCTCCTTCTTTGTTGCAATTACTTTTGTAAGAGCAAGCTGGTAATTTTTTAGCGCCTCTGCATATTTTTTCTTTTTGAAAAGATAATCACCCGCCAGCACATAGGCATTATAAAACTCCGGATTGCTTGCTACCAAACTATCTGCGTTCACCTCGCCGCCGTCCATGATCCGTTGCTTGAGGTTCCTGAATACCACAAAGTTCTTATAGGCGGGGGTCAGCAGGAATGAATCTGCCGCAATGGCAAGGCTGCTGTCGGCGATCTCCCTGTTCTCCTTCATGCCCTTCCATGCAAAGATCCTGTTCAGGTCGTATGCCACGTATTCGCCCAGTTGCCAGGGTGAAGTGGAGACCCAGACCAATAATTTTTTAGGTTCAAACACAATGGAATGATGGGCGATGAGCTGGTTGATGGCTTTTTCGTTGCCCATACCAATATCGGCATTGTTCAGTCCTTTCCGGTCACGCAGGATACGGATCGTTTTCTGAACGGTATTCTTCCCGTTTACATTCAGCAGCTCCATCATTCTTTTATAGCGGTAGGGAGAGGCACTTTCGTTCTCCTGTTCAATATTCATCTTTGTTTTTCCCAGGCCCTTGCTTTGAAAATGATTGGTGCAAACGATAAAATCCTTTTTCGGGTCATATACATCCAGGTCATCCGGTGTTTTTTCAATGATGACCGCTTTGTTGTCGGAAGCGGACGCCACTAAAAAAGACTCTGAAACAAACATCTTTCTTGACCGGGCAATGGCAATGGCCTCTTTTATATTCTTTGCATATTGCAAAATTTCTTTTGTTACCAATGATACCGGTGTAGCCGATCCGGTAGGTAGACTCGATTTGGCTGCATTGATGGTAACGGAAACTCCCTGGTCGTTCATCCCGGATACTGCGCCGGTAAATCCGCCCCAGGTAACCGTCATGAATTTATGCCCCTGCGTGGGGTTGAAAAAAGCGACGATCTTGTCTTCGGCAAATTTATCCCCCACATAAAAATCGAAATTGCGGCCGATGATCATTGTGCTGTCCTGCGACATGGCCCCCCATGTTCCGAATGATGTACATCCTACCATGGCCAGGTTTTGAACGGCATGGCCAATATCGTGTGCGGCATGGTAATTTAAAATGCGCTGGTAGTTGGTGCCAAGGTATTGGTATTTGGGAGATGCAGATTCTGATACCCCATAGATCTCTTCCTCGTATTCTTCTGTAACATTTTTATCCAGGTTGCGGTTGAACCACCCGATGAGGTACTTCAAAAAATTCCGTTTGAATTCAGACGGGATCATTTTTTCGATCTGTTCCGCAAAATGGTCTTCCTGCCTGATCACCAGTTCGCGGGTAAGCCTGCCGTTGATAACGCCCCGCTCGAACGGATCGCCTTCCACGTATAATTCATACAAACCGCTTTTGCTGTGCCGGAACCAGTTGTCCTTAATGGTATAGAATCCATTGCCGTGATCAATACGCTGCAGTTGCAGGCTGCTCATGTCCGCAACTTTTGGCGGATCCACTTTTGAAACCTGGACTATATAAACAGCGCCGATCACCAGCAGCAGCACGAACGCTCCCAGCACATAAAGAACCCTTCTCCAGAATTTCCTTCTTTTAAGCATTTCTTACTTTTTCAATGATGTCTTCATTTCCCAGCAGGGCAATACAGGTTACCAGCCCGCTCATGGTGGCGCCCAGCACCCCATGTAAATTAAGGTTTTGCCCGGTTAAGTAGAGGTTGGATATTTTGGTACGGGGAGAGATGAATGTTTTTAACGGGTTGCGGTAGTCTTTCGCTATGCCGTACATCGAGCCGTCATCGTTACCAATATAATCCCGGTAAGAAAGGGGCGTGGCCGTATAGTAGGATCGTATGGCATCCCGCAGGCCCGGAAATTTTTCCTGCACCAGGTCGATCAGTTTTTCCGCTTTTCTTTTCTTGAATTCCTCGTAATCCTGTCCCCGGTCGGTTTCATTTGATACGGTATTGACCGTACCCGCCCATTGTTTCACTTCGTCAAATTTCATGTAGGCCAGGATGGTCATCGACTCGGCATAAACATCCGACCTGGAAGAAGCAGAAAAGAATAATGAATAACACAAAGGCCAGTTGGCTTCATTGTGGTCTGCCATGTTCCAGATATGCCCTTCCTTGTGGTAATAATAATTGTTCTTCAGGTAGGGAAATGCGTCTTTTTTAAAAACAACATTTACAATGAACGACGAAACCGTGTTCTCCAGTTCTTTTACCCGGCTGCGGTAAGCCGGTTTGATGAGCGTGGTCTCTGTCATCTCCAGTGTCCGCACCGGGTGCATATTGCTGATGAAAACATTGGCATATAAATGTGACCCGTCGGCCAGTTCCACTGATGTTGCTTTCCCGTTCTCCACTACAATGCGTTTCACTTCGGTATTGCGCCGTATATCTCCGCCATGCTGCCGGATATTCTGCACCATGTATTTTGCAATGGCCGAGCCGCCGTCGATGCATTTCCACGAGCTTTCTATATAGCTGTTCAGGATCATGGCATGAACATAGAACGGCGTCTTGTTACCCTGCAGTACATACAGCATATTATTGCCCACCAGCACTGCCTGCAGTTTTTTGTTGGAAGTGATGGATTCAATGAATGCCTGCGTATCGATCTCCAGCACTGTTGTTTTTTCATTTACATCGCCGCCGGACCGTAAGTTGTATAAAGGGAATTTACTGCACACTTCTTTGATCTTATCGCAATAGGTCCGCAATGCTTTTTCTTCGCCGGGGAAATCCTTCAACAGGTGCCGGATAAAATTCTCGTAGCCCTGTGCAAAAACATATTCCTTTTCATCGTTCTCAATAATGATCTTGTCAAATACGTCTTCATCCATTTTCTGCAGCTTGAGTTTATCCATCAGCCCCAGGTATTTGAACACCTGGTAAAGATTCTGCCCCTTGCCCAGCCCACCCAGGTAATGCACACCCGAATCAAAGATCACCCGGTCACGTACATAGGTCTGCAGGCTGCCGCCCACCTGTTTGTTCTTCTCCAGTACGCAGACCTTATATCCCTCCCGGCCCAGTACATCAGCACAAATAAGGCCACCCATGCCGCTGCCGATTATTATGATGTCGAATTCTTTTTTCAATCTGTTATTTTTTATGCCACAAGCTGTTAATTGGGTTGAAAGTGGTTGAAAATGGTTTAAAGGTTTAAACGACATTCAACGAATTTCAACCACTTTCAACCATATTCAACCATTGCACTTTGCTTCCCTAAAATAAATATCGTATTCGAAGTAAGTTTCGAATCGGGTATTTCCCGGCAGGACAAACCGTTTTCGGCTGCCACCGCCCGGATCATTTTCCCCGATAAGAAACATAACCCGCTTTCTTTTGTTTTATTAAAATTCAGGACCGTGGTTGAGAAGAACTCGGTAAGCTTTGTTTTTTTGTGCAGTTCCGCCTTGTCACTGTCCCCATCCCGTATTATGATCATTCCGCCGGCATTCAGGTTGCTGATGCATTTTTCCATCACCTGTTCCTGCTCTGCCCGTGGCAGGTAATGCAGCATATCGGCCAGGATGATGGCATCGTACCTTTCAAAAGCGAACCCCATTACATCACTGTGCACAAAATTAATGCTATCTGTTTTGCTGAAGCAATGATTTGCCGTGTCAATCTTCTCCCCGTCATAATCTATCCCGGTGATCTCCCGTTGCGGAGAGGTAAAAGAAAGCATATACGACATGAACCCATAGCCGCAGCCAATATCAAGTATCTTCCCTTGTTCCGGAACCAGGTCATGAAAGGGCTGGTAGTTCTTCTCCAGTTTGGTCTTTACCCGCATGTACCATTCCAGCACGGGGCCCTTGTACAGGTAATTATATATGAGCTTCTCCCGGAAGTAGGCAGGCTGTTCAATTTCTCTTTTAAGCAGGCTGAATTCATCCCGGAAATACCGCCCGATCGTTTTCGACCGCTCGGCATAACCCTCCCCAAAACGTTTATCTTCCGGTTTTATCCTGGGCAGGAACTTTACTGTAAGCTGGCCGTCTTTTAAAAGCTGGTCCTGCTTGGTCAATGTATAATCGGTGCCATGTATCATGATGGGCAGGATATCCACGTTCAGTTTTTCGGCCAGGTAGAATGCCCCTTTATGAAAACGTTTGATCACCCCGTCTTCCGACCTGGTGCCTTCCGGAAAAATAATTACCGAGTAGCCGTTCCGGATCCGGTCTTCCACGAGGCTGATGTCCTTTTCGATCTGTTCCGTCGGAAAATAATCTGCCATGCGGATCACTTTTCCAAAGAGTGGTGAATTCCAGATGCGGTTATTGGTGAACATGATGAGCCTGGGGTGCAGCATGATCAGCGGCAGGATGTCAAGCGATGACTGGTGATTGGCAATGATGATGGCTGGCGTCTCAAATTTTTCGTTCTGTGGATTAATGATCTTCTTTTTTACGTTGATCATGATATACACCAGCCGCCGGCAAACCCGGGCAATGATGCGGTGATAAAGCAGTTTGCCTTTTTCTTTTATGTTGAACAGGGCAAATATCCAGGCAATATGGGTGAAGGTCACACTCCAGCCGATAAAATAGGAGAATGCAAAGGAAGATTTTATAAAGCCCCAGAGTGTCCATGGAAAACGGTTACGCTTTACCCGGTTCCGTATCAGAAGAGAAAACAGGAAGGGTATGAGTATCTGCGCCATGATGACCACGCAGAGGATACCGATGATGGAAATGAATGCGATGGAACGCAATGCCGGGTGCTTTGCAAAGATCAAGACACCCAGGCCGGCAATGGTGGTAACGGCCGATAAGATGATGGAAGATTTGAAAGATGACAGGTTCTTTTTTCCTGTTTTATATTCCTGCAGCAGCCCGTCCATGATGAACAAACTGTAGTCGTCTCCCAGGCCGAATATCAGTGCCGATACAATGATGTTGATGATGTTGAACTGTATGCCCGCCATGGCCATGATGCCCAGTATCCAGAGCCAGCTGATGAACATGGGAATGAAGGAGACCAGGGTAAGTTCTATTCTCCCGTACATGAGCAGCAGCACAAAGAACACCAGCAGCGAGGTCATTAAAGCGATGCGGGAGAAATCGGCATTGATGATCTCCACAAAACGGTTGGTAAGGTATTGTTTGTCGAGCACCGTAACATTGCTCTCCTTTTCAAAAGCCTTATACACTTCCGCTCTTTTTTCCGGTATGGCTTTTACCAGGGTAACCACCGTTGCTTTTCCGGGCTTTTCGGTGATGTAATCATCCAGGAAGTTTTTACGCACATCCGCCATCGCATCAGCACCCACCGGTTCATATTCCTTATCCAGCAGCATCTTGAAATTATCAAAT
This sequence comes from Chitinophagaceae bacterium, assembly GCA_016710165.1. Classification (NCBI taxonomy): domain Bacteria; kingdom Pseudomonadati; phylum Bacteroidota; class Chitinophagia; order Chitinophagales; family Chitinophagaceae; species Chitinophagaceae bacterium. The sequence continues at coordinate 2,210,770 of JADJLJ010000001.1, forward strand.
GCCGAGGCATTGAACTTTAAAGCGGCGCCTTCTTTAAGCAAGCTGCTCATTAATGCTTCTTTCTTTCCTGGTGTCCAGTATTGCTTCCATTTTTCAATCCGGGCCTTCTGCAGGGAGGCTGATATGATAAGTGATGAGGCTCCGGAGTATTTTTTTACGATACCCCTGTCCTGCAGGTCTTCAACCTGTGCCATCAGTTTTTCATTGTTCACCAGTGCTTCGTCCAGCGTCTTCCCTTCGGTTACGATGTACACAGACTGCAGGGCGTATTGATTGATCCTGTTCAGTTTCTGTTCCGACTCCTTTAAACCGCTGCTCATGAAATTCATGTTCTGCAGGTCTGATTCAAAACGTACATTGCCCGCCTGGAAAGAAAAAATAACCGTAAGGATGAGAATGATCAGTACCAGGTATTTATTATACTCGGGACGGAACGATGCGACCTTATCGATCAGGGAAAAATCATTTTTACTATGCTGAACCTGCTCTTTTTTTGAAACAATGAAATGGGGCAGGAAGATGAGTGAGCAGAGCGAAGCGCCGATGAGACTGAATGCAGCAAAGAGTCCCAGGTCCTTCAGCATTTCCGATTCAACAAACTGCAGGCACAAAAAGCCGCCGATGGTGGTGAAACTCCCCACGGTCATAGGCATGGCCAGGTCACGGATCAGTTGCTGCATGTTCCGGGTATGTCGGTAATGGTTAAAGACATGCAGGGAGTAATTGACAGCGATCCCCAGCACCACCGAACCCGTACCCAATGCAATTACCGATATCTTCCCCCTGATAAAATAAATGGCCGCCAGTGAAAACGTAGCGCCAAACAGCACCGGTATCAGGATGAGAAAAGGGGCTCTTTTTTTACGGAAATAGATCCCTAAAAAAACAATGATGAAAAGAACGGTGATCCCCTGCGTGAGCAAGGAGTCTTTTCTCAGTTGCAATGCATTGCCTACCGAAACCGCCGTGGCGCCAAAATAGGAAGCGGTAATATCACCGCCGCTGTTTTTATTGATGAGGCTATCGAGGCCCCTGAGCAGCAGGGCGTTCTTACCGGTGTTATTGGGCGGGTATTCCGGTGTGATGAACAACAGGAGGTGCTTCCTGTCCCTGGTCACCACGTAATTATCATACAGCTCAAAGTTCTCATCGTATTGCAGCTGCTGTACTTTTTTTATTCCCAGGAAACTGATGCCTACCGGGTCTTTGCTGATCATGCTTTTGAGCGCAATGCCGGCAGGCGAGCTGAGTGTGCGGAGATCCTGTTCCAGGGTTTGTTTAACCGCTTCAGGAGTAATGAGAGAATCGATCGCTTTATAATCTTTTTCTTCAAGGTATACCGGCAGGTGGCTGCTGATGGTACCGAACAGTTCCATCGCAAATTCATCATCTACCTTATCATTGATCTTCCGGACAAAGGGAGAAAGTGTTCCCCGGATGCCTTCCACAAGGCGGTCTGCATAAGCTACCAGGCTGTCGGGCTCCGGTACCGCAGACGTATCTTTCATGGAAACCGTGACCGCCAGCTTATCCATGAACTTCGAGTTCTGGAAAACCTCGTTCAGTTTTTCGATCTTCTTATCGTTGGGGAGGATGCTGGAAATATCTTCTTCAAACTTCAACTGCGTGGCAAACCAGGCAGCCATCAGGAAAAGGGCGGCAAAACTTCCGTACAGAACAGGTTTATGCCTGCTGTAAAACCGGTGGATGTGAAGTAATATTTTTTCCATGCCCTAATCTGCCCCTGTAACAACGGGTTGTTTTTTGCCCGTCAGTTTTAAAAAAATGAACGTGAGTATCCCGAAAACAATGCCGGCAACAATGGCCAGCGTTATGCTGCCGTAAATATATTGAAGCAGGTTGTTTTTTATCGAATCAAGGGTGATGGTCTTGCTGAAGCTTATCTGCATGGCATTGGCCCCCATCCAGAATGCGCCCATTTTATAGCTCAGGAATATAATGACCGGGATCATGGGCGGGATACTGATGTTGGCTGCAATGATGACCAGGGGTTTGTTCAGGTTGAACAGAACAGCCAGGAATATGGCGGCTACCAGCTGGAAACCCCAGATGGGAACAATGCCCATGAATATGCCAAAGGCAACGGAAATGGCTTTAAGCTGTGCCGGCTGCTGTGTGTTGAACAGGTGATCATCCAGCAACTTGCCCAGTTTCTTTTTATTGAACAGGGTCCGGATAAAATCCCGTGGCTTTATATAAAGGAATGCGATCAATACCAGCAACGTGTTCAACACACTGATCCGGAAAAAATCCTTGAATGGCCTGAAATGAGAAACCCTTTCTTCTTTGGGTGCATAATAAACCGTTACCGGTACCGATTCCACCCCAACACCTTTCCAGGAAGCCCTTACCAGCACTTCGATCTCAAATTCGTATTTACGGGTGAAGAATCTCATTTTCTGCAATGGTTCCAGTGGATAAAGGCGATACCCCGATTGGGTGTCGGGGCTGCTGATGCCAGTTTCCACCTTGAACCAGAAGTTGGAGAACTTATTGCCAAAACTGCTGCCGCCGGGAACAGATTCCTGGTTCATATTACGGGCGCCGATGATGATGGCACGGGGGGTTTCTTCTGCCTTATCAAAAAAAAGGGGAAGGTCTTTTGCAAAATGTTGTCCGTCTGAATCGATGGTTATGGCATATTTATATCCTTTATCCATTGCATACCTGAATGCTTTACGCAGTGCCCATCCCTTACCCATGTTTTTTTCATAGCTCACGAATTGCACAAATGGAAATGAGTTGACAATTGATGCGGTATCGTCGGTAGAGCCGTCATTCACCACAATGATATGGTTGCAGTAGCCGGCTGTGTCTTCGATCACTCCGGCAAGGGTGGCGGCATTGTTATAGGTAGGAATAATAACACAGGCCCTCAAAACATCAGCTTTCTCCTTCGGGGAAACAGAACCGGTCATTATTGTCTTTATTTGGCATTAAATGAAACCCTTGGCAGGGTAGCGGTAAAATTAAAACAATAAAGGGAATAACGGGGAGGCTGTTTTACGTTTAGGACGTTTCAGACGTTATAAATCGTTGCAGCGTTGCAAATCGTTGCAGACGTTTAAAACGGCTGAAACGATTGACCTGACTTCAACGACTCACACTGCGATCTTCATCTTATTCTCCGAGCGTTTTTGTTTAGCAGCCAGCCGTTGCTTCATCCATTCGGGCCATGCGGAACTGTCTTCTGCTTCAAATACACGCAACTCCTGCGATTCGTCTTTTTTCAGCAGGTCGGCTTCATTGCAGCCAAGGATTTCTGCAGCTGCTTTTACTCCCGAATAGCTGGCTCCGGAAACCCCGTGCGACATGGTGCTTGCTCCGCAAAGGAACAGGCTCTCAATTTTCGTTTTTGAAGTGAATGAGAACGGTCCTGTTTGCCAGAATCCTTTTTCCGTGCCATATACATTGCCCCGGGTGGCGTTGATATAATGTTTATTAGTAAAGGGGGTGCCTAATTCAAGATGCACCATATTCGCATATACGTCCGGCAATATTCTTTTAAAGGTATTCATCAATTTCTGGCATAAGCGCTCTTTTATTTCCTGGTATTTCTGATCATTTTCCCCGGGAACTCCCATGCAGGCTTTAAAAGAATCGTAATCAATGAATGTGATCGCTTCGATGGTATGCAGTTTACCGTTATAACTCAACGGGTCCTTTAAAGAAGAGCAGCTGATAAAGAGCGAATCAAATTCACCGGGCTGTAAAATATCTTCGCCTGCCATACCCTCGTGCAGCTCATCCATATCTTTTTTGGGCATGAACCAGATATTCCCGGAATCCAGTCCGGCTTTGCGTATATCCATTTCCACGGTAATGAAAAATATAAGTGAGGTTACGGAATAGCGGGTCTTTTCCAGTCTCTTCAGAAATTTGCTGCCCAGGTTTTCGTGTCCCACCATTTTAAAGGTTGTTTCCGGGTCAGCGTTGGAAATAATATTTTTTGCCATGAGCTGCTCCCCATTCTGTAATTCTACTCCAATGGCTTTTTTCCCCCGATGGTTATCGTCCCGATAGCTATCGGGATGCGGTTCCAGCAATATCTTTTTTACAGCCTGCCCGGTATGTATCTCTCCCCCGTATTTTTTTATTGCATTGGTAAAGGCTTTCACAATGGCGGCCCCGCCCCCCATTGGATAGAATCCCCCGTTAAAATAATGGTCCATCAGTGCACAATGGAAGGGGAAACTGGCCTTGGAAGGAGGTAACCCATGATCGCCGCATTGTATGTTCAGAACTTTCCTCAAAAGGGGGTCTTTAATATGCCAGCCAATTACCCGTTTTAAACTGAATAACCCGTATTTACCCAGGTGCCTGGTGCGGTAAGCAATGGTCAGGTTGTCCCAAAAGCCGCTCATTTTAGGAATGAGCTGTATCTGGTCGCTTACTTTTTTAACAAGGGCCAGGTATTTTTTTAAGCCTTTTTTCTCTGCGGGAAAGCGTTTTGAAAGAGATTCATACAGGTTTTCGATGCCTGCGGGCATGTCAATGCGTTCATCGCCAAGCCAGCAATGTTCATAACCGGAAGGGTTCATCCTGAAAAAAACAAGTTCATTGGCTATGCCAAGGCCCTCGTATAAATTGCGGGCAGAGCCCCCATTATCCATGGAACCGATATAATGAACCCCCGGACTGAAGCGCTGGCCATCTATGTAAAAACTATGGCACCAGCCCCCGGGCACATAATGTTGTTCAATAACAGCCACTTTTTGTCCTGCCCTTGCAAGACAAAGGGCTGCAGACAGGCCGCCGGCCCCGGAACCAATAATTATAGTATCAAATACCTTTTCTTTAGTCATTGCCGTTGGAAGATACTCCTTTTAATAAAGCAAACTACCATATGTATAACAAGGTTTTGAAGGTTTTCACCCAGGGTTCATCAGAATTATTTTTCCCTTTATTAACATTTAATATCTGCTTTAGATTTGCCTCTAAGTCCGCTTCAATGGGTTAAAATAATAGTATGGCACGGTTTTGGTTTTGTATCTCAGGTATCAATTTAATACTTATTAACACGTTTAACCTTCTAAATTTAATATTATGACTGAGACGAATTTTCCAACCCCACCAGCTCCACAGGCTGCACCGGCAAAGAACTATAAGAATATAGCTATTGGTGTACTTGCCACAGCTCTTGTTGCCGTATCGGGTTACATGCTGTATTCAAGAAATCAAACATCGCAGACCTTACAGCAGCAGGAAACGCAAATTGCAAAAGTAACCACTGAAAAAAGTGACCTGCAGAACAGTTTTGATGCTTCACTGGCAAGGCTCGACTCCATGTCGACCGTTAACTCCGGCCTGGAAAGCAAGCTGACTGAAAAGAACGATGAGATCACCAAGGTAAAAGCAGAGATACGCAGCATCCTGAACAAGAAGAATGCTACCGCATCTGAATTAGGCAGGGCAAAGACCCTGATCGCTTCCCTGAATGAGAAGATCGCTTCCCTGGAGCAGGATGTGGCCCGCCTTACCATGGAGAACCAGACTTTGTCAAACGACAAGGCTGTTTTAACCCAGGAAAAAGAAAAGCTGACCCAGGACCTTACAGCCACCACGGTTGTTAAGCAGGAACTGGAGAAAAAAGTAGATGTAGCTTCTACCTTAAATGCTTCCAACATTGTCATCACCCCGATCAATGTGAGGAACAACGGAAAAGAAAAAGTTTCTACTACCGCCAAGCGTGTTGACAAATTTGTTGTAAGCTTCGACGTGGCAAACCGCATTGCCCAGCCTGGTAAAACAGATGTATATGTACTGGTTATCGGGCCGGATGGCCAGGCAATCAATACCGGAACAGAAACATTCACCATCCGTGAAGAAGGAGAAAAAGCATTCACCGCAAAGGTTCCGGTTGAACTGGAAACAGCAAAGACCAAGAATGTTGAATTTGCATTCATTCCAAAATCAACTTTCAAACAGGGTAACTATACCATCATGATCTATCAAAATGGATTCCTGATCGGCCAGGGTACCCGTGAACTGAAGAAAGGCGGCCTGTTCAGCTAAGAAAAGAACAAAAGAATTCCAATATATCATTCAACATTATCCCTGTAAAGCCAGGAGAAGCTGTCCGGATCTTAATAATCCGGGCAGCTTTTTTGTTTTTTGGACCTTCGCCCTGGTTCGTGTCTCTCCTGAGTGAAGCCGAAGGAACCACAAAGACACGGAGAAAATCCCCGGCCCACCCTCGTTCGTGTCTCCACCGGCCAATGACCTGGAAACATATCTAAGTACTTACATCACCCTTTGCGTGCTTTGCGAAAAACTCTGCGCTCTTTGCGGTTCAACCCTGAACTAATTCGAAGGGTAACCGCAAAGAGCGCAAAGGAAATACAACGCAAAGCTGGTAATATTTTTTACAGAAGGTTCAATGGCGTAGTATTTGGTTGCCGTTTATGAGCTCCTGACCCCTTCAACCCTTCAACCTTTTTTCATCCTATATTTGCACCCGATTTTACTATTTATCCGAAACGTTATTTAAACAACCCTTTATGAAAAAGATCATTTTATCCCTTGGCCTTGCACTTCTTCTAAGCAACTCATTCAGCCAGACATTTATGCATGGAGCTGGTATTACCGTGATCGGCAGCACTTCCGGCAAGGGAGGCAACACCGATATCGGCTTTGGCGAAGGCTTTACCTATTTTCCCCGTATTAATTTTGTAGAAACAGAAGCCCTGTCGGTTTCGGCGGGTATTCCCCTGGTTGTTGGAATTTCTGCAACCACATCTACTACATACGACCAGTATGGCTATGCGTATGACAACAGCTCGGTCGGTTTTGTATTGAACGCCCCGGTGATCATCAACCTGAATATGGGCCGGGGATCAACCAAAGAGAACACAAAAAAATTCGGGTATTTTGTCGGCGCCGGCTTTGGTTATCACCATGGTGATTTTTTAACCGATACCTACGACCCCTATACAGGTACTTATGTGGATAGCTATTCATCCAACAGCTTTGGCCCGGCAGCCAATGCCGGTATCCGACTGGGTGTGGGCAGAAAGCACAGGAATATCGAGATCCGGTTTTCGTATATGAAGGGGATCAATGAGAATAAGCCCAATATTTTTGGCTTGGCGGGTGCGTTTAACTTTTGATGGGGGATGCGGGATACAAGATGCAGGATACAAGATGCAGCATAATGAACTTTTCCCGGGGTCAGGTATAGGATGAGTAATATGGCACAGATATTTACAAAAGCCTTTCGATTTTCGGGGGCTTTTTTTCGTTGCAGTCGTTTGGGACGTTGCAAATCGTTGCAGGCGTTATAAATCGTTGCAAATCGTTGAAGACGTTGAGCACTTAACGACTGAAACGATTGAAACGTTTGTAACGATTTAACCATTCTTTTTTTACATTTGCAGCCTATGAAAAGAAATATCCGATCTATTGCCATCATTGGCGGAGGGCCCTCCGGATGCGCACTGGCAACGCTGCTTAAGCGGAAAGGTTTTAACGTAGCCGTTTTTTATCTCGAAAAACGCCCCGAGATCATTGTGGGCGAATCCTTACTGCCCGCCATCATTCCCCTGCTGAGAAAGCTGGGTGTGGAAGACGAGGTGAAGTCATACAGCACCTACAAACCCGGGGCTTCTGTATGGGTCAATAAAGATGAAGAGGCAACTTCTCCATTCAGTTTCGGCGGCGGCGGGCTTCCTCCTTATGCATACAATGTGCCCCGGCTAAAATTCGACAAGACCATCTTTGATCTTGCCGTTCGGGAAGGCGTGACCTTCTTCAACCATGTGGCTAAAATAGAAACCACGGGTAATGGCGATGAATTGAAATTAGCGGATGAGACCATTGCAGCAACGGGTGATCATTTCAAGGGACAGCCCGATCTGATCGTGGATGCAACGGGGCGTTCAAGAGCCATTTCCCGCCTGTTGAATATCCCAACCAAAGAGGGCGAACGTAAAGACGTGGCCATCTTTGCACACTTAAGCAATGCGGAAAAAATTGAACCGTATAATATACACCTGCATCGCCTGGAGCATGGCTGGACATGGCGGATACCGCTGCCCGACCGTACTTCTGTTGGGGTGGTGATCGATCCCAGGCACTTATCCAAATATGGAACAACAAGGGAAGAGCAGTATGATAATATTTTGAAGACGGATGAAATCCTGGTGAAGTTCACTAAAAATGCAAAGCGGGAAACGGGTGTGGTTCAGTATAATAATTACCAGCTCATCTCTCAAAAGATGTATGGAACCAACTGGTTGCTGGCCGGGGATGCGGGAGGGTTCCTGGACCCCATTTTTTCTTCCGGTTTATTTCTTGCGATAAAAAGTTCTTTTTCTGCCGCCGATGCCATTTTGGAAGGAACGGAAGCTGCATTCAGAAAATATGAGAAGAGCCAGATGCATGAATTACAGGTATGGCAAAAGCTGGTCAATACCTGGTACAGCGGCGGGCTGTTCACACTGATGACTGTTGGCAAGGAGCGGATGGATACATCTTTCGGCCGGTTCATTGGTCCGCACATGCAACGTCACCTTACGAGGATCTTTACCGGGGAAGCCGTATATAAGAATTACAGCCGTGGGTTCTTACGGTTCATACTGGGGCCGATGATCCGGTGGATGAAACTGGGAAGGCTGCATAACAGGGAGATCAGTGATCTGGCGATCAAGTAGAATTTTGAAAGGGTTGAAAATCGTTGCAGGCGTTTAAGTCGTTGCAGACGTTTAAGTCGTTGCAGACGTTTAGATCGTTTAAGTTGTTTAAGTCGTTTCAATCGTTGGGAACCCAACGTTTTAAACGAGTGCAACGTCTGCAACGATTCTAACATTATCCCTGAGCGGCAAAAGAGACTCGAACTCTCTCCCGATAACTATCGGGATTAGCTTGAGAAGCTAATGCCTTTCTTATTTGCAAATGTTTTAATTGAGCGGCAAAAGAGACTCGAACTCTCGACCCTTAGCTTGGGAAGCTAATGCTCTACCAACTGAGCTACTGCCGCATTTATTCCATATTGTTTAAAGACCCTTAGCTTGGGATCCGCCGGTTGGCGGACTACCAACTGAGCTACTGCCGCAGAATATCTCTATAAATATAATTATTAATAGGAAATAACCGCAAAGGGCGCTAAGACAAAGTGCAACGCAGAGCCCGCTAAGTTGCTTTGCGTCCTTTGCGAAATACTCCGCGTTCTTTGCGGTTACCTGTACTTTTCTCTTTTGCCGCTCATTTTTTACAGATTTACACAGATAATCCGTGGCCATCTGTGCAGTAATCCGTGTAATCTGTGGTTAAATTCTTCATTTTTACTTGAATTTCCTCAAAAACCTGCCATTCATACATCCCTATTTCCATTCTTCATAATAGGAAAATAAATTTTTCAGAAACGGTAACTTTTCTAACTCATTGATCGTAAATGAATTAAATTGGAATTTTGGTAATACCAATTGCCCATTACTAAAAAATACTTAGTACTTTATATTGCATAGTACTAAAAAAACCCCTTATCTTTGTGTTATCAAAGTAAGCGAAGCGAAAAAGCGGCTCACTTTTAAAAAGAAGCAACCAACTATTAAAACAATAAAAACTAAAGTCATGAAAAAGCAATCAAACAACCAGTTCTCAGCAATCAGTGCCGAACACAGTAAAGAATTAACGAATGTAGTAAAAGAAACCCTGGCCGTTGGATTTACCCAGCCAAAGATCTTCAGCGCCGCCGACCTGTGGAATATCCAGCGCCGGAGCAGGACCATGGTAAGCAGGAGGTATTTCGCCTGAACGAATTAACAGATCAACTAATTAACCAATTACCGTACAGTTATGAAATTTTACATCCTCCTGCTGGCCATTGTAGCCCTGACATTCGCTGCAATAACCGCCTGAGAAAACAAAAAAGTAAACAGAAGTAAATAAAGTATAAAAAGTATAGTCATGAAAAAGCAATCAGAAAACACGATCACTGTCTTAAGCAAAAAGGACGTACAGCACCTGGTAAACGTGGTAAAAGAGACCATTTCCAGGCCCCGCACCTTCAGTGCTGCCGAGCTCTGGGATATCCAGCGCAGGGGGCGGACCATGGTGAGCCGCAGAAATTACGCCTTTTGATTCCGTATATAAAAGTATAGCCGCCCCCGATTGGTATCGGGTTTATATAGGAGAAAGTGCGCCAAAGACAGATCCCGTTAATTCCGGGATCTTTTTATTTACCGGGATTGGAAGGGTTGGTTTAAGATACTGGACCCGTTGCAGTCGTTTCAAGCGTTTAAGCCGTTTGGGACCCAACGATTGAAACGGGTTCAACGACTCAAACGATTTCCAACCAGCTTCGACAATTTTCAACGCTCCCTTTGTCTGAACCACGGATTAAACTGATTAACGGATTACACTGATTTATGTATCGGTCCAGTTCCGATTTTCATTCCTGCCCAGGCAGCAGACATCTGGTCCTTTAACCATCGTAAACAACATTCAACAATTTTCAACAAAATTTCATCCTTCATCCCCAACAGATCCCGTTTCCCCCCTCCATTCCCCATTTTCAACGAAACCCAACTTCAAACCTCAAACTTTAAACCCTATTTTTTTCATACAACCCCTAAAATCCCTTATTTTTGCCCTCCCAAAACGGAAACGTTCGGGATAATTCCTCCTTAGCTCAGTTGGTTAGAGCATCTGACTGTTAATCAGAGGGTCGTTGGTTCAAGTCCAACAGGGGGAGCAGGTATTAAAGTATAAGAGTTATAGAATTATATTCTATAACTCTTTTTTATTGGGCTGCTTCCAGGCATTTGAAAAGGGCTAAAAATGCTACAGGACCAGTAAACCCTACCTCAACAAGATTGCGAGCGAAAATCAGTTTTAACAATGGATTATTTGAATGTACGGAAAATAACCGTACATTTGGCTTAAATCAATTATCATGAATCAAATAAAAGCCAAACCAAAAGTAAAATCACAGGCAAGATTTGATGCCAGGCTTTCCCGTAGCCAAAAGGATCTTTTTGAAAGGGCAGCGAGAATAAGGGGCTTTAAATCATTGTCCGAGTTTGTTATTCATACAACCCAGGAAGTTGCTATTGATATTATTGAAAAGCACAATGCGGTGCTTTCTTCTGAAGCTGACAGGAATGTATTTTTTGATGCCCTTATTAATCCTCCGAAGCCCAATAAGGCATTAAAAGAGGCTTTGCAGCATTATTCAAAACAAGTAACAGTAAAATGAGTTATATAACAACGCTGTTGGCAACCACACATGAGAAATCAAAGTTCTTCTGTGGTAAAGCCATTTTAGATAACTATATTCGAAAGCAAGCCAAACAGGATGTAAAAGGAAAGGTTTCTGCTTGCTTTATTCTTTCTGATGACAATAAAATAATCAAAGGCTATTACACACTTTCCAATGGCTCAATCACCAGGTCTCAATTACCTGAATCTATAATTAAACAACTTCCAAAATATAAAGACCTGCCGGTAACATTATTAGGCCGTTTAGCAGTTGATAATAAATTTCAAGGACAAAAAACAGGACAGTTGTTATTAATAGATGCTTTAAAAAGAAGTTATGACGCAGCTTCAGGCAGTACTGCATCCATGGCAGTTATTGTTGATCCAATTGACCAGCAAGCAACTGACTTTTATACGAAATATGGGTTTGTTTCTCTACCGGATAGTTCGCGGATGTTTATACCAATGCAGACAGTAGAACAACTGTTTAATTGATCTGCATTATATAGAGGGGAAAACCCAAATCCCAGGTTCATGACTCACGAAACAGAAAGAATATCCTGATACGATGAATCACTTGAACATTGAGAATTGGGTATTGGGTATTGAACATTTAAAAATATCGAACCTGCCTACCGGCAGGCAGGCAAGGAAGTGATGCGTAAAAGGATTATACTTCGAAATTCGGCATTCCTTGTTCCTTGTTCATTATTAAACAGTATCACTCCTTTTATTCTAATTTCGTATCCACAATCATCCCAATGCCCGAGATCATCATAGAGGCTCGCAATGCCGCCATCAGCCAGTCCATGAAGGTGAAGCGCATCCTTCCTTTTCGCCTGCGGCGCATGGTGGGGCCCTTTATTTTTATGGACCATGCCGGACCGGTGACGGATGTGCCCTCCAGCGCCTCATCCCTGGATGTGCTGCCGCACCCGCATATCGGGCTTTCCACCGTAAGCTATCTTTTCGGCGGACAGGTTACCCACCGCGACAGCCTGGGCGTGGAGCAGATCATCCGACCCGGCGAAGTGAACTGGATGACGGCGGGCCGTGGCATCGCCCACTCCGAACGCTTTGAGGATCCTGCTGCCCTGGCAGGAGGCAACCTGGAAATGATACAGACCTGGGTGGCGCTTCCCGAAAAGGACGAAGAAGCCATGCCTTCTTTTAATAATTATACCCCCGATAAGCTGCCGGTATTTACCGACAAGGGCGTATGGATGCGACTTATTGCCGGCAATGCCTACGGACTGAACAACCAGTTAAAAACAAACTCCCCGCTGTTTTACCTGCACGTGATACTTGAAAAGGGGGCAAGATTTGTCCTGCCGAAAGAACATGAAGAACGGGGATTTTATATTGTAAAAGGCGCCGTTGAGATCTCCGGCATTACCTACCCCGAAGGCCAGATGCTGGTATTCAGTAAGGCAGATGATCCCCTGATCCTGGCCAGTGAGCACACAACCCTCATGCTCCTGGGTGGCGAGCCACTGGGCGAACGCTTTATCTGGTGGAACTTTGTCTCCTCCCGCAAGGAACGTATTGAACAGGCCAAGGAAGACTGGAAGCAGGGGCGTATCCTATTACCTCCGAATGATAACCAGGAATTTGTTCCGCTGCCGGAGGATAGGTCGAAGCCGGCGGGGGGTGGGAAGGAGCCGGGGTTGTTGTCTTGAGGGGGAAAATATTCAATAATCAATATTCAACGCTCAATTCTCAACGGGGCCCTCATTGAATATCGAACAAGGAACAAGGAATATTGAACAAGGAAGTGATGCTAAAAAGGATCGTCCTTCAAAATTCGGCATTCCCACTGGCCCCACTGGCGCAAGTGTTCCCCACCTCAATTCCCAATATACAAACGTAGTAATTGCGGGATCACTTGGGCCTTCCAATTCAACCGGACTCCCCCCATTCTGGCGCAAGTGTTCCCCACCTTGATGCCCAATTTGGCAAAGAAGTAATTAAGGGATCACTTGGGTCTTTACAATTCTACCGGACTGTGTCCGGGTTTTGAAACCAACTACGGATACAATCCGGGTAAATCAGCAGGCACAAGTGATCCCATAGACATTGTTGTCAGTAAAAAAGCATTGGTTGCGGGAACACTTGCGCCAGTGGGCGGGAAGAATGCTCAATATTCAATGAACGGGATTCTATTGTGTAATGAATATTCTTTTGCGCCCTTTGCGTTGCTTTCACTTTGCGTGATTTGCGGTTTTTCGGCTTCGCCCAGGATAATAATCTGTGTAGATCTGTGACCATATCTGTGTAATCTGTGGTTCCTCTGCTTTGCTCACGGGCGCAAGTCTTCTCCGCCTTAATGCCTAATATAAAAACGAAAGGATTCCGGGATCACCTGGGCCCGTAGAATTCTACCGGACCTTGACCGGATTTTTAAAAACCAATTGCTGAAATGATTTTTCAGCGCCGGATCGAAGGATTTTTTAACGCTCCGGTTCTGCGGGGCTTTTTTATTTTAACAAATTGTAATCAAACTTAGCCTACTGTTTGCCATCTCATTGTTGTAATCATTGATCATAAAAAACATTAACCATGAAAAAGATCTTTACCATTTCAATTTTGGCAGCCTTCGCTGTCGTTTTATTTACCAGTTGCCGTAAAGAAGCAGTAGTAGTGTATGATGACAGTTCTTACTGGCTTTCGCAGGAGCGGGGCTGGGTCGTATATAGTAATAACGCCTGTGGGTATTATGTAGTGGAAACAAACTATGGATATACCATTATCAGGAACCTGGATGGATTAAGGACCTATGAAAACGATGTGATGTATGGAAACTTTGGCGCTTTTGGAATCCGGAGTTTCTATAATTATACTGCCGATGTGGTTACCCGGGGGGATGTGGTGGAATATGACCTTACATATAATGAAGCCCAGGCAGCCATTGATTATTATTGTCCCTACGGTAAAGCAAATGGATTGAAGATCACGCAAAGTGCAACTGCACAAGGTAAAATTTCGAGACCAGTACTCCCGTGAAAAAATAAGACGTCATTGCAGATAAAACCATTCCCCACCCTGGCGGCCCCTTTTCCCAGCAACGTCTCTCCCGGCATTTGTGTATGGCCGAGGACGTTGCTGAAAAGAGTTGGCATATAATTCTAGCGGATTGCGTCCGGATTTTGAATCCAACTGGGATGTAATCCGGGTAAATCAGCAGGCACCAGTGATCACATGAACATTGTTGCAGGTAAAGGCATTGTTTGCGGGAACACTTGCGCCAGCGGGGGGAGCGGTTGGCGATGGAAGCTCTTTGTGTACTTCGTATTGTATTTCCTTTGTGCACTTCTGGGTTCCTTCGGCTTCGCTCAGGATTTTACTGTTGGCCCAAGGCAATACAGCGTTGGTAATCTGTATCCCGGTCCGTAAATACCTCTTCTTTCTATATTTTTCCTGGTCTCCTTAAAACTGGTTCGAATTTTGTTTAGCAATACCTACCCATTAGGATTTGATTTTCCGGAACCCCTTATGCAAGCTACCTGATCATACCCCCAGGCCCTTGTTATTTACCCCCATTATTTTCGTTTGTTTATCTCTGAAGAACCCCGCTTACCACTGAAACCCCTGAAAAAAAATTTCCACCCCTGCTTATTGGCTTAGCGGAGGTTGACCGGGTCCGGCCTGCGAGGACATATACCAGGGCGGGAAAATAATAATCCGTGTAAATCTATGAACACATCCGTGTTATCTGTGGTTACTTCGGCTTTACGCTGGATTTTATTGTTAGCGGGACACACATATTATGCTGTTGGCGGAACGCACAACAGCGGCAGCAGGAAACCTTTGAAACATTAAAAAATGGTTTTTCATCAGGTATTGTATCCACTCGGTTAGCCAACTATGTTGCTGACAGCAGAAACAGGCTGATAATATTTTGGGACTTGCAGTTCAGGTGAAAGCATTGCCTGGTTAAAGAGGCTGGTGGTAATCGTTAAAAGAATACTGATCAAAGCAAGGCATTTGTACTGCACAACAAATGGCTTGACTGGCGCAAATATATAATTGCTTTCAGGAGTACCCCACATCTTTTATGCACAATGTTGATAACCCCGGCCCTGTCGAAGCCTTTCTACAAGATCAAAGACCGGGAATATTCACAAATACCCCATCTTCCCGTAGCTCTGCTGAAAAAGTTCTCAGGTAATACCCTTCGCCACTTGTGTTGCGGCCATTATATGGATTGAAGCGGTAGCGGTGCAGCGGGCAAACAATATTTCCAAATGCATCTACATATCCATCGGCAAGCAAGCCCCCGGCATGCGGGCATTTATGGGCACAGGCAAACAGCTGTTCCTTTTCCTTATCCATGCCTACCGTTATTGTTCTGCCGGCAACAGTAACTACCGCAAGACCATTGACAGAAAAGTTTATTTCGGCCATGCTTTCGGCGATCTTATACCAGTTAGTGTCGTTAAATGTTTTTATAGTGGGGGTTTTTTTTAAATCGTTTAAGACGTTTCTAACGTTTAAGTCGTTTCAATCGTTTAAGACGTTTGAAACGTTAATAAAAAAACTCCGCCTTATACGGATAACGCACCCGGTACATTTCCCGCACCTCATTTAAGATCGACTGACGAAGACCATCGATATTACTCCTTTCCGTAGCCGACACAAACACGCAATGACCGGCAGTTTCATTTTGCCAGCGCTGTTTCAGATCATCCAGTATCTCTTTCTTTACTTCCGGGTCGAGCCATTGATCAAACGCCTCTTCCTCGTATTTGTCCAACTTATTGAAAACCGTGATGGTAGGTTTATCGGCAGCGCCCAGTTCGGCCAATGTTTTATTCACCACGTTCAGCTGCTCTTCATATTGGGGGTGCGATATGTCCACCACGTGCAGCAGCACATCGGCTTCCCGCACTTCATCCAGCGTGCTTTTAAAACTCTCCACCAGGTGGTGCGGCAGCTTGCGGATGAAACCAACGGTATCGCTGAGCAAGAAAGGGGTTTGTTCAAACACAACTTTCCGGGTGGTGGTATCCAGCGTGGCAAATAATTTATTCTCGGCAAAAACCTCACTCTTGCTGAGCACATTCATGAGGGTTGATTTACCCACGTTGGTATAACCCACCAGGGCCACCCGTATGAATTCGCCCCGGTCTTTGCGCTGGGTAAAAGCCTGCTTGTCAATTTCTGCCAACCGCTTGCGCAGCAAACTTATTTTATCCTTTACAATACGCCTGTCGGTCTCGATCTCGGTCTCACCCGGACCCCTTGTTCCCACACCACCGCCCTGGCGTTCCAGGTGCTTCCACATTCCCTTCAGCCTTGGTAAAATATATTGATATTGCGCCAGTTCCACCTGTGTTTTTGCCTGGGCTGTCTTTGCCCTGCTGGCAAAAATGTCGAGGATAAGGTCACTGCGGTCGATCACTTTTACACCCAGTTCCTTTTCGATGTTCTGTATCTGCGATCCCGTGAGTTCGTCATCAAATATCACCAGGCTGATATTGCCCTTCAGCTGGATAAAATGTTTTATCTCTTCCAGCTTTCCCTTGCCTACAAAGATCTTACTGTCCGGGTGCGGAAGTTTTTGCGTGAACCGTTTTACCGCATGGGCGCCTGCCGTTTCTGCCAGGAATGCCAGCTCATCCAGGTATTCGTTTACCATGGGCTCTGTCTGCTCTTTGCAAACCAGCCCTACAAGGATGGCATTTTCCTCCTGCCGGATTATTTTTTTATTCTCTATCAATTTGTTTGCTTTTAGATGTCAGGCCTGTAATACCGTCCCGACAGGGTGCTGGCTTTACTAAAATTAAAACGTTCCGGCCAGTGACCGGAACGTTTATGAATATTTTTTTTCTGTTTAATTTTTTGATGCTGTATTTTCCGGTAACCATTTTTTCATTTCGGGACAGCTTTTAAATTCGTCATCCACCATGATATGGTAGGTGATCACTTTTTTCATGAACCATTGTTCCAGCACCATGTTCTTTTTTTCTTCCAGCGCCCTTTGCCCTATACGGTTGTAATCATCCTTTAAGTTCTCCCGGTGCGGCTCCGACCTTGTTTTTAAATAAACGATACGAACTCCCTTCCTACCCCGCTCATCGGTAAACTCGGTTGGCTGTGAATATTGACCAACCTTAAGATTCTTAAGCATCAGTACCATGTCTTTGTCAAGCTGGTCGATGGTCAGGTACCCGCTTCCGTCGCGGCCCAAAAGCTGGCCACCGGTAAATTTATGTTCATCGTCGTTGCTGTATTTGTTAACCGCTTCTCCAAAATCCATTGTTCCGGCTATCAGTTTGGCCCTTACCGAATCCAATCTCTCTAATTCGGCCCTGATCTCCACAGAAGTAACCTGCGGTATCAATAAGATATGCCTTACGGCGGCATCATCACCATTGCGGCTTACCAGCTGCATGAGGTGATAACCAAACCTTGTTTTAAATGGATTGGAGACCTGTCCTTCCTTTAAGGTAAACGCCTTACCAAGCCAGATAGGATCCAGTTCTTTTGAATACCGGTTCACTTCATAATATCCGCCGGTTTCTTTGCTGCCGGGATCCTGGGTATACAGGCTGGCGACCGACTCAAAGGTTTTCCGGCCGGTCTCGATCTGCTCTTTATATTCTTTCAGTTGCTGAACGCAATATTCTTCTGCATCCCGGTGTGCTTTGGGATAGGCTACGATCTGGCTGATCTCCAGTTCGCTTTCATAATAAGGCAGGCTGTCCGTTGGTATTTTGCTGAAATACGCATTTACTTCGTTGGGGGTGATGCGTACGTTTTCCACCACTTTACTACGCATGGCTTTAGCAAGTTCCTGGTCACGGATGGGCTCTTTAAAATCTTCTTTAAGCTGGTAGATCGTTTTGCCGGCAATTTTCTCCAGTTCATCTTTAGAACCGAACTGTGCGATAAAACTGCGGATGCGGTTATCAATAATGGTTTCCACATCTTCGTCGGTTACAGGCAGAGAGTCTTTTTCGGCCTGCAGCACAAGCGCTTTGATCCCCATGGCCTGCTCCAGCACCTGGCAGCGGGCATTCTCAGGTACTTCCACGCCCTGGCGCTGCATATCAATAATGCTGTTATCAATATCACTTTTCAGTACCACTTTATCTCCAACCACCGCAAGGATCTTATCCGCTACAATCCCTTTGGTTTGGGTGGCCTGGCCAGCAACAGAAAACACTGACCCGATTACTGAAACAAAAAGTAAAAAATAATTTTTCATTGATCACAATTTAAACCGGCAATAAGCCTTCAAAAGTAAACCTCTGCGTCAATACCCTGCCCGGACCCCGGTTCATTTAACAAAAGATTGAGATGCCGGATACAGGATACCAGATTCCGGATACAGGATACCAGATAGAGTCCGATTATTTAAAAAGTTATTTAAAGTTTTCAAACCATCCTGTATCTGGCATCCCGTATCTTGTATCGCTCTTCTTACAAAGTCCGCTTCACTTCCACTTCTTCAAATGCCTCCACGATATCGCCGACCTTTATATCGTTGTAATTTTTTATGGTCAACCCGCACTCCATGCTGGAAGTAACTTCTTTGGCGTCGTCTTTAAAGCGTTTTAAACTTCCCAGTTCGCCGGTGAATATTACAATGCCATCACGTACCAGCCGGATCCGGTTGTTCCGGGCCATCTTGCCGTCAAGTACAAAGCAACCGGCCACACTGGCCTTGTCAAACTTATACACTTCCCGTATCTCCACATTGGCAAGTATCTTTTCTTCCACCACCGGTTCAAGCATGCCTTCCATGGCGCTCTTGATCTCTTCAATGGCGTTGTAAATGATGGAATACAGTTTGATCTGTATCGCCTCATGTTCCGCCATCCTGGCTGCCTGGAGTGAAGGACGTACGTTAAAGCCGATGATGATCGCATCCGAAGCATTGGCCAGCGTAACATCACTTTCGGTGATGGCGCCCACGGCCTTATGGATCACCCGTATAACAATTTCTTCTGTGCTTAATTTCTGCAGGGAATCACTCAATGCTTCCACCGATCCGTCCACATCGCCCTTGATGATCACATTCAGTTCTTTGAAACTTCCCAGTGCAAGACGACGGCCGATCTCATCCAGGGTAATATGCTTTTTAGCACGCATACCCTGCTCCCTCAATAGTTGTCCGCGTTTATACGCCATGGCCCGGGCGTCGCTCTCGTTTTCAAAAACCTTGAAGGTCTCTCCCGCCTGGGGTGCACCATTCAGTCCTAAGATCAAAACAGGTGTCGACGGCGGCGCTTTGTCCACCCGCTGGTTACGTTCATTATACATGGCTTTCACCTTACCGAAGTACTGGCCTGATACGATCATATCGCCAACACGCAGTGTTCCGTTCTGAACCAGGATCGTTGCCACATAACCACGGCCTTTATCAAGGGTTGCTTCGATGATGGTACCGCTTGCTTCCCGGTCGGGGTTTGCTTTCAGTTCCAGGATATCTGTTTCCAGTAATATTTTTTCAAGAAGCAGGTCAATATTCAATCCTTTTTTCGCACTGATCTCCTGGCTTTGGTATTTACCGCCCCAACTTTCAACCAGTACATTCATGGCAGCCAGTTGTTCTTTGATCTTATCGGGATTGGCGCCGTCCTTATCCATTTTGTTGATGGCAAAGATCATTGGCACCCCCGCTGCCTGTGCATGCGAAATGGCCTCTTTTGTCTGCGGCATCACGGCATCATCGGCAGCCACCACGATCACGGCAATATCCGTAACCTTGGCTCCCCGGGCCCGCATCGCCGTAAAGGCTTCGTGACCGGGCGTATCCAGGAACGTGATATTCCTTCCATCCGGAAGGGTTACTTCATAGGCACCAATATGCTGCGTTATACCTCCGGCCTCACCGGCAATAACGTTTGTATTTCTTATGTAATCAAGCAGGGAGGTTTTACCATGGTCAACGTGACCCATGATGGTAACGATCGGCGCCCTGGGTTTCAGGTCTTCTTCCTGGTCTTCTTCCTCTTCAGAATCCAGGTCATTGGCATCTTCCACTCCGATGAATTCCACTTCAAAATTAAATTCACTTGCAACCAGTTCGATCACATCCGCTTCCAGGCGCTGGTTAATGGAGACCATGATGCCCAGGCTCATGCATTTACTGATCACATCCGCAAAGCTTACGTCCATCAGGTTGGCCAGTTCACTCACCGATATATATTCAGTAACCTGCAGCTTATTGCTTTGATCCGTTTCTGCACCGGCGTGTTCGGCGTGTTCTTCTCTTTTTGCCTTCCGGTATTTTGCTTTCAGGCTTTTTCCACGTCCCCCTGCCCCGGCCAGTTTGGCCTGTGTTTCCTTCAGTTTATCCTGTATCTCTTTCGCATCAATTACTTTTTCTTCTCTTCTTCCGGTACCTGGTTTGCTCCGGTTAAAGCGGTTATCGCCCCGGTTTGCTGTAGAAGGGCCGCCGGGAGCCTGTCCGGGCCTTCTGTCCTGCGGTCCGGTTCCTGTTCCGGGTTTCCGTTCTACGGGAATACGTTTACGCTTCCGCTTTTCTTCGCTGTCCTTCTTGGGCCGGGTATCATTTTCAACGGGCAGTTCTATCTTACCCATGATCTTGGGACCGGATAATTTTTTTGCCTGTATATTTTCTATGACCGGCTGCGGTGGTTCCGGAACTGCGGGCGCCTCCGGTTTTACTTCTTCAGCAGGTTTTTCCTTTTTGCCTTTTTTGGCTTCCGTTTTCTTTTCTTCTTCTTCTTCTGCTGCTGTTTTGGCTGTTGCTTTCTTTGCACCCTTCTTTGGGCGGGTGGAAGAATCGATCGAATCAAGGTCTATCTTATCAAGCACCCTGGGTGTTTCCAGTTCAGGCGCTTTGATCTTTGTTACCTCGGTATTTGCTGCTCCCTTTGTTCCTTTATTCGCCGGTTCGGCCTTGGCTGGTTCTTCTGCAACCGGGGCCGCAGGCTTTTCTTCTGCAGGTTTTGTTTCTTTGGCTGTTTCTTTTTTCTTGAACGAAAGGTCTTCTTCGTCTTTTTTCTTCTTGGGCTCGCCCGCTGCTGCTCCCTTCGGAAGGTCTATCTGCTGCGCTTTCTGCTTGGCAACCTTATCCTGCTGGAATTCTGTTTGCAGAACCCGGTACATGGATTCGGTCAGTTTTGAAGTAGGCTTCAGGTCCTCTTCATTGAACCCTTTGGATACAAGAAAGTCTACCAAGGTATCCTTACCTATGTTAAACTCTTTGGCGGCAGCCATCAACCTTGGTGTTATTACTTCTGACATTTGTTTTTTGTTTGCCTGTTCTTAAAACCCAGGCTTATTTTTCTTTTAAATTACCCAATTAAATTTTCAGGGCAATCATTCGTTTTCAAATTCTTCTTTTAATATCCTTCTTACTTCGTCAATGGTCTCCTTTTCCAGGTCTGTCCTGCGCTCCAGTTCTTCTGCGGTCAGGTCCAGCACGGCCCTCCCGGTATCACATCCCACTCTTTTCAGCTCGTCAATGATCCATGGTTCGATCTCGTCGGTGAATTCGTCAAGGTCAATATCATACTCTTCTTCTTCTCCTTCGTTATCCCGGAATACATCGATCTCGTAACCGGTCAGTTCGCAGGCAAGCTTGATATTGACGCCCCTGCGTCCAATGGCCAGGGAAACCTGGTCGGGTTTAAGAAAAACATTGGCGTGCATTTTCTCTGAATCAATTTCCATGCTGGTTATCTTGGCCGGAGTTAATGAACGCTGTATCAGCAACTGGATATTGCTTGTCCAGTTGATCACATCAATGTTCTCATTTTTCAGTTCCCGTACAATACCATGGATACGGCTTCCTTTCATACCCACGCAGGCGCCTACCGGGTCGATCCGGTCGTCATAACTTTCAACAGCTACCTTTGCCCTTTCACCCGGGTCCCTCACAATTTTCTTAACCACGATCAGGCCATCAAAGATTTCCGGTACTTCGATCTCCAGTAGTTTTTCCAGGAATACCGGGCTGGTCCTTGAAATGATGATCACCGCCTGGCTGTTCTTCAGTTCTACCTTTTTAACCACGCCCCTCACGGTTTCACCCTTTTTGAAGTAATCGGTAGGTATCTGTTCCGATTTGGGAAGCAGCATTTCATTGCCTTCTTCATCCAGCAACAGCACTTCTTTTTTCCAAACCTGGTAAACTTCCCCGCTCACGATCTCCCCGATGCGGTCTTCGTATTTTTTTATAAGGATGTTCTTCTTCAGATCGTTGATACGGGCAGCCAGGGTTTGCTTGCCGGCCAGGATCGCCCGGCGGCCAAATTCCTTCTGGATATCCACTTCTTCATATAACTCTTCCCCAACCTGGTAGTCGGGTTCTATTTTGATGGCGTCTTTGTATTCAATTTCGGTCAGCGTATTGTAGAGGTCATCGTCTTCCACAATGGTGCGGCGGCGAAAGATCTCCAGGTCGCCTTTCTGGTCGTTCACGATAACGTCGAAGCATTCGTCGCTGCCGTATTTTTTACGGATCAGTGTTTTAAACACGTCTTCCATCACTTTCATCAGTGTTGGCCGGTCAATGTTTTCCGCATCTTTAAATTCCTGGAAGGAATCGATTAAGTTAATACTTGCCATAATCCTCGCCGGCTGCTCTCCCGATAATTATCGGGATCATTTCCCCGCCGGGTGGGGGTTTTGTTTATAATTAAAATTTTACAAGAACCTTTGTTTGTTTGATGTTGTCAAAGGAGATCTCCTCTTGCTTCGTCTCTGCTTTCTTTCCTTTTCCGGTCGTGTATTCAATGATGATCCCGTCTTCCGCAACGCCTGTCAACCTGCCTTCTTTTTTTGCTTCGTCCAGGGTCGTTACCTCCACGTTCCGGCCAATATTCTTTTTATACTGGCGCAGCAACTTCAGCGGCTCGTCAATTCCCGGGCTTGAAACCTCCAGCGAAAAGTCGCCATCCGGGAACAAACCCTTCTCTTCCATTACTTTATAAAGCGCCCGGTTTATCCTGATGCATTTCTCGATCCCCAAGCCGCCATCCGCATCCAGGTATATTTTTATATTGTTTGTCGGCTTTATTTTCACCGACACCAGGAAAACATCCTCCTGCAGTAACGGCCCGATCAGTTTTTCAACGGTCTGTATGTGTGAATCCTGGGTCATGATAAAAGAAGAAGGGAACGCCTCCGTTCCCTTCATTTGTTTCTTTGTCAGTTGCAAATATAGGTTGTGTGGCTGTAACTGCCAAAATTGTAACCCCAAAAATCACCGGCCGACTGTTATTTTTATTTTAACAACATCCGGTTTATTTGGTATGTACCTTTGAGCCATGAGCATCTTAAAAATACTTTTCGAGCTGTTTGTACTATACCTGCTTTACAAGCTAATCTTCGACTTTATCATCCCTGTTTATCAAACCACCAGGCAGGTAAAGCAAAAAATGGGGGAAATGCAGAGCCGGATGGATGAGCAGATGAAAAAGCAGGAATCCAGCTCATTTACTGCTCAAAAAGAAGAAAAAACCCAGCCTGCCAGGGAAGACTACATCGAATTTGAGGAGGTAAAGTAACCCGGGTCAAAACGGTATGTTTTCAATTCTTTCTCCTGCCTGCAAATGATACGTGTTGATACCCAACAGGGCAGCCGCGTCAATGTTTTTCAGCAGGTCATCAATAAACAAGGTTTCTGCTGCAACAATACCGGCATCCTGCAGGGTAAATTGGTAAATTTCCCTTTCCGGTTTTCTTAAGCCAAGATGATGCGAGTAGTACGCTTTGGTGAAATGGTCATCAAAGTCTTCCCTGCCCGTTTGCGTCCTGAAGTGCCGGTGAAAAGCAGTATAATGTATGCTGTTGGTATTGCTTAAAAGATACAGGTCATACCGCTGCTTCAACTGTTCCAGGTACCGTAAACTTTCTGTCCTGAAATCAAGTATCAGAGCATTCCAGGCATCCCGGATATCATTATCGGCTATCGGCAGGCCACTTATCTTCCGGATGCCGGTATAAAACTCCATTTCTGTCAGCTTCCCTTTTTCCAGCTCATCAAACAACGTATCTGCTTTTTGAAGAGAGTAGTTTTTTTTAAAATCTGCTACGCCCAGTTTTTCAAATGCCTCATTTGTTTTGCCGGTATCAATATCCAGCAATACGCCCCCTAAGTCGAAAATGATATTTTTAATGGCTTTCATTTTACTAAAAAGCGGAACCATGCCGATTCCGTTAATCCCTCTATTCATCGAAACTGATTATGAATCAGGTATGGAATATTTTATTTTAAGTTTTTCAATGATAGAAGAAAATTTCTTCAGGTTACTAATATAGACCTTACTTTTCATTTTTTTAATGTGCTTCTCTATCAGCAATGCCTGTTCCATGGAAACACACTCTATTTGTAAAAATAACTCCCAGTCCTTTACTTTTCTTGTAAACTTATTTTCATAATACCCCTCCAGATGTCTGCCAAGCCTTTCTTCCGGCCTGATTGTAGTGGCCCCAATATAAAATGAATCATCCGAAGGACTATACAATATGTAAACATAGGCTGCCATCAGGCAAAACAAATAAAATCAGCACCCTCATTCTTGAGGTCTGTCGCTGACTTTTATGTTTTTAAAGACAAGAAATCTTGCTGTTTCTGTCAGGTTTATCCCAGACGAATATCGGAACTCTGATTATGAGTATGTTCATTGAAAAAAACCTCAGATCTTTTTGTGAGGTTTTGGTGGGCCCACCTGGGCTCGAACCAGTTCCGATAGCTATCGGAACTCTGATTATGAGTATGTTCATTGAAAAAAACCTCACAGATCTTTTTGTGAGGTTTTGGTGGGCCCACCTGGGCTCGAACCAGTTCCGATAGCTATCGGAACTCTGATTATGAGTATGTTCATTGAAAAAAACCTCACAGATCTTTTTGTGAGGTTTTGGTGGGCCCACCTGGGCTCGAACCAGGGACCCTCTGATTATGAGTCAGATGCTCTAACCGGCTGAGCTATAGGCCCTTTCCTTAATTATAAGTCAGGGACTCTAACCTCCCGATAACTATCGGGAGAGCTATGGACCCTTTCCTATGCAGGAAGGATTTATTTTAAATGCCTGGCCCGGTAAACCAAGCAATTATAGAAATTAATTTCAAAAACTTGCATCTCTTTTGATGACAATCTAAATTCGCCAAGAGTCAGATGCTCTAACCTCCCGATAGCTATCGGGAGAGCTATAGGCCCTCTCTTCAATACAGTTTTGAAGAATGAGGCTGCAAATATAGTCAAACCTGTTTAATTTAACGCTTCGTTAGATTATTTGCCGTTAATTTGCAACTTCAAAATTACTTATGAAGAAAATAGTATTTGTTGTTCTTGCCTCCCTATTCGTTACAACCCTATCAGCCCAGACCAAAAAGAAAGCAGGTGGTTTTATGTCGCAGACAGGCGACCATTTCATGCTGCAACTGACCTCGGATCACTGGATAGGAACCCCCGACAGCATTAAGTCGCACAAAAAAGGATTTGCGAGGGGCGCTAATGTGTACGTGATGTTAGACCAGCGTTTTAAGGGCAATCCCCGTTTTAGTGTTGCTTTTGGATTGGGTGTTGGCACAAGCAATATGTATTTTAAGAACATGAGCATTGATGTAAAATCAAAAACAAACAAACTGCCCTTCAATAATTTAGACAGCCTGAACCGGTTTAAAAAATACAAGCTGACCACGGCTTTTTTAGAAGTGCCCATCGAATTGCGTTTTACGGCTGACCCCGAAAGCGATACCAAGACCATTAAAGCCGCCCTTGGTTTTAAAGTGGGTACCGTAATAAATGTTCATACAAAGGGAAAGACCCTGCTGGATAAGGACGGAAAGACCCTGAACAACTATACCGCAAAGGAAACAAGTAAAAGCTTCTTTAATTCAACCCGCATAGCGGCAACCGCAAGGGTGGGCTATGGTAATTTTTCGGTGGTGGCCAACTACCAGCTTAATAATATTTTCAAAGACGGAGTTGCTGCCGATGTAAAGCTCTTCCAGATCGGCCTGTGTATCAGCGGACTTTAACCGTTTCACCAAACAATATTCTTTCCCCCGCTTCAACGGGGGATTTTTATTTGCTCCTCTTTGACAATGCCTTAACTTTGCGGCTCTTCCGATGGCTATCGGAACCCCACCATGAGCGACGAAATAAAACACGAATGCGGCCTTGCCTTCATTCGTCTACGCAAACCTTTCAGTTACTATCAGCAAAAGTATGGAACCGCCTTGTACGGCCTCAATAAGCTGTACCTGCTTATGGAAAAGCAGCACAACCGGGGCCAGGACGGGGCCGGCATTGCTGCTGTTAAGCTGAATACCGAACCCGGTTATCCTTTCATGCACCGCCTGCGAAGCGCTGCACACCAACCCATTGCCGATCTTTTTTCACAGGTTGGAAAAGAGATCGACGAGGTAGAGAAGTACCAGCCTGATATTAAGAATCACCCCGGCCTTATGAAAGGCCATCTTAATTTTTTGGGCGAGGTCTTGCTTGGCCACCTCCGGTACGGCACCCAGGGTAAAAACAATGTGGAATTCTGTCACCCGTTCATAAAACGGCATACCATTCCTTCACGCAACCTGGCCCTGGCAGGAAATTTCAACCTGGTTAACACGGAAGAATTATTCGGGCTGGTAAACATTGACCCGGGGGAGTTCCAGCGTCAAAGCGACCTGGCTGCCATGATGGAAGTGCTGTATCATTTTATAGTAAAGGCCGACGAGGCCTTTCCCCAACAAATGGATGTGGTCCGGGTTTTAAAAAAAGCGGTTCCGCTGTTTGACGGGGGCTTTAATTTCAGCGGCATGATCGGCAATGGAGATGCTTTTGTGATGCGGGATGCTCACGGGATCCGCCCTTCTTATTATTATATCAACGACGACGTGATCGTTGCAGCCAGCGAAAGGGCTGCCATACGAACCGCATTTAACTTAGGAGAAAATGAAGTGCAGGAATTGATGCCGGGCTGTGCACTGGTCGTAAAAGCCGACGGGAGCTTCAGTATAGAACAGATCCTGGAACCAAAAGAAAGAAAGGCCTGTAGTTTTGAAAGGATCTATTTCAGCCGCGGAAGCGATGAAAAAATATACCGGGAACGCATTGCCCTGGGCCATAACCTGAGTGATACGGTCCTGAAAGCAATTGATCACGATCTGAAGAATACCATTTTCTCTTTTATTCCCAACACCGCCGAAACGGCCTTTTATGGCCTGATCAAAGGTGCCGAGGACTACCTGAACAAGATAAAGATCGAACGCATCCTGAGCTGGGGAAAGGACCTGCCTGCCGGACAGGCAGGATTTGATGAAGAGAAATTATCCGAAATGGTGACCCGGCGGGTGCGGATCGAGAAGATCGCCATCAAGGATGTGAAGCTGAGGACATTTATTACCGAGGACAGCAGCCGCAATGAAATGGTTCAGCACGTGTACGACATCACCTACGGAACGGTAAGAAAGAACACAGACGCCCTCGTGGTGATTGATGACAGTATTGTTCGGGGAACCACTTTAAAAGAAAGTATTGTAAGAATGCTGTCGAGGCTTCAGCCAAAAAAGATCATTATCGTTTCCTCGGCCCCACAGATACGCTACCCGGACTGTTATGGCATTGATATGAGTAAATTGGGAGACTTCATCGCTTTCCGTGCCGCCATTGAATTACTGCATGATACCGGGCGGCAGGAACTGCTTGCCACCTTATTGAACAGATGCAAAGAATTGCAGCGAAACAACCAGTTGCATACAGAGAATGTTGTACAGCAGATCTATAAATCCTTTACGCTTGCCGAGATCTCTGATAAAATTGCAAGGCTCATTACCCCCGCAGATGTCAACATCCCTGTTTCCGTGATCTACCAGACCATCGAATCGCTCCACCAGGCATGTCCTACCAACCTGGGCGATTGGTATTTTACCGGCAACTATCCCACGCCCGGCGGCAACCGGGTATGCAACAAAGCCTTCATGAACTACATGGAAGGAAAGAATGTAAGGGGGTATTAGGTTTGTAGCCTGCCTGTCCGGTAGGCAGGTTTGTGGTTAAGGATATCTTTATTTAAGAACTCCTTATCGTTTTGTTTACCCAAAGATTTCGTTCAGCAACCCGGCGAGATGAACCCCTCCTTTTAATAACTGCTGGTTAACGGTGCCGATATTTTTAAAATTATACTGGTAACCTAATTTATCGTCTGGTTTAACCTCTGCATATATCTTTTCAGCCAGCTGGTACGATTGCCATACCCATTCACTCAGCGGCTCGGCCTGCCATTGTTTTCGCTGCGCTTTGGTAGTATGATTGATCGCTGTGGCATATTCTGTATAGCTGAGGTTCTGGAGGTCTATCAGCCGGTCGTCCCAAACCTGGTGCAGGTTATACGGGTTGTTGAACCATGATAAACGAATGGTATTCCCTCCCCGGTCATCGGGCCTGCCGGTGTGCATTGGCTGGTGAATATCTCCCACAATATGGATCAGCAGGCGCAGGTACATCAGCTTGTCCGTTTGTTCCAGGCTCTTATTTTTCAGTTGATCCGCCAGCCAGATAATTTTCGTGTAGGCATCGGTGGCCGTGTCATTTGCCAGGTACGTTTTTATTCCTGTTTCGCTAAGGCCCGGTTTAAAATTTATATAATGCCAGTTGTTCAGATATGCAAACGATGAATCGGACTTGATAAAATCCGGCCAGTTGCTTGTCATGGCAATGGATTCCGTTCCGAGCATCTTCGCTATTTCTTTCCGGGCCTGTTTGGTAAGGTAGCTGTCGGCGATCTGTCCTACAATACGGTGGCCCAGCATTCCCCAAGCCATACCGCTTAACGGCAAATAAAAGAAAAGGGTAAACAGTATGGCTCTTTTTATATGTCGCATCATCATGGTGAATATTTTATTCTCAAAGCTAATTAATGTGGTCAAAAAAAAACTGACCCTTCTGAAATTATTCGATCACCTCAAACAAAAGCACCTGGGCTTTTTCCAGTGGATTGAAATTATTGTCGGCTATAAAGAGCAGGGTCTTATGCCCGTTGGGCAACCGGGGACCAAACGTTACACCTTCGATATTATCGGTATAAATACCCAGGTCATCCATATTCAACAATAGTTTTTTGGCAGCAGGAACAAACCCATCGTTGTTATTAAGTTGCATATTGCTGATATCCGTGGCCCCGTTGAGGTCTGCAATAAATACCTTGATCGTACAGGGGATCCTGCCTGTTGAAAAGGATCGTTCGATCACCAGTAATTTATTGTTCCCCAGGCTTAGTATCTCGGGTACACCGTTTATTTTGAAAGCAGATCCCGGTACAGCGGGGTAAGCAACGGGGGATAGTTTATACGCATACTGTGCCGTATTTTTCCGGGTTTGTATATCAAACCTGTACATACGGATGAACGCATTGCCCTCTGTGACTTCTGCCCTGGGGCCATCTTCATATAAAGGTTCCTCAACATTTACAAAAAGGGTTTGGTAATTGTCTGCAAAGGTCATTCCCTCCAGCACCCCGTTACGCCGGGGGCCTTTTTCTGTTGCATGCATAAAAAGGTTACCAGGCAAAATAAAACTGTCAATATACCCTCCACCGGGCCGGATCAGAATTACGGAAGGGTTCCCGAGTACGGTATCCTTATCTGTAACGACCCTTTCTCCTTCACTGCTCCAGGCAAGCATACCCGATACGGGGTTGAAACGGATCGCTTCCGGATCGGGTGTTTGCCGGGCATCCTGTTTGTTATTGGGATATGCTTGTCCATCTGCCCGGAGCATATACTTAACCCCGGTAAAAGAGATGCTGTCGATCTTCTTTTCGCTGAAAAATATTTTTGCAGTATAGAAGCGGGCCGGATTTCTATCACTCCGGTCGTCGCTGATCAGGTAGTACAGGTTGTTGTTTGCATCATAGTCAATGCCCGACAAGCCGCCTACAATTGTATTTTTATATGCAAGGTTGAAGGGAAGATCATATTGCGACAGGAATCGTAAGCCCCGGATGTCTGCTGTAGTTTGAGTTGATTTTTTTACCGTGGTACATGAAAAGGAAAAAATGATGAGTAAGACAGGCAAGAGGGACCGGAGGAGTTTTGAATGCATATGGTTTCTTTATACCCAAAGTTCCGGAAGAATCCGGTTGCAATTGTTCTTTGTACAAAATTTTTATACTTTTATAAAAACAGGTCTTGAAACAATTATACATCATTCGCCATGCCAAGAGCGACCAGGGTTTTTGGGGCAACGACTTTGAGCGGCCCCTGAACGAACGGGGCAAATCGGATGCTGTGGTAATGGCAAAAAGGCTGAAGGACAAGCAGGCCCACATGGATGCATGGGTCACAAGCCCTGCCCGGCGTGCAAAAAAAACAGCGGAGGCATTTGCAGAAGTTTTTAAATCCCCGGCGGATGATATCATTTTTATCTCGGCGCTTTACCAGGCTCCCCCGGAAGTGTTTTATGAAGTGATCGCCCAACTGCCCGGTAACCTGGACAGGGTTGCCATTTTTTCACATAACCCGGGCATCACCTATTTTGTGAACTCGCTTATCCCCGGTGTAAAAACAGACAATATGCCCACCTGCGGAATTTTTGCAATAAAGGTAGATATAGAACAGTGGCGGGAGTTCGGGGATGCCAGGAAAGAATTCCTGTTTTTTGATTACCCTAAAAAAAGCCACTGATCTAAACAAGCCCTGTTTCTCGATTCTACGCAACCAAAAAGCTACAAAAAACGTTTATATCTTCATGTAACGATCACCGGTAACAAAACGGTTCCCCGTTATTGAAACAGCGGCAAACTTTTTCCTTATAAGCATCTAAAACAACCAGGATGAAAACCTTACTCGTTAGTATTACCCTGCTGCTCTCCTTATGTGGCGCAGGCCAAAACAAAGACCATTTAGTGAAAGCCAACGGAGATACCGTTTGGGGAAGTTTCCGGTTAAAAAACCAGCTTTTCTATACTGCCGGGTCAGATCCTGTACAGGTGAGTGCATCAGAAGTAAGAAAAATAAAAAGCGAATATTTCAAGGGGAACACGGTTGTTCCATGCAGGTTGCTTTTATACACCGATGATATAGATAGTTATGAGATCGATTTTATGAGAAAGGAATCCGTAGATACCATCATGGTATTGGATGAGATCATGACCACCCCAAAGATCAACCTGTATTATGGGGTAAGCAACTTCAGAACACCTTTCTATTTTTACAAAACCCCCGCAGATTCACTTCCCTTACAGTTGGTGATTCGGTATTTCCTGCAGGGAGGACTTGCCAATTATACCAATGACCGGCCAAAATATATGGGCGATAAGTCAAAACTTAATATTGTTGAAGACAAGGGTTATGTCAACCAGCTCCATGCCATCATGGGAGATTGTAAAAAAATCCCTTCCTCTACCTGGGAACTGCTCAGTTACCGGGGCTATAGCTTTAAAAAACTCATTAAGCAATACAATAAGTGCAAATGATCCGGATCCCCTTCCCGGTAAACTGCAACGGGCCGGATCATCATACAGCATGATCATTTCCTGCGGCAATATCCTATACCCTGTTCTCATTCTTCGTTTGCCTGTTCACCAGGTAAACGCCGGAAAAAATAAGTACCGCAGCCACGATCTTATACAGGGTCAGTTCTTCCTTTAAGAACAACATGGCAATGAGGGCGGCAAAAAAGGGCTGGGTATAAATATAAAACCCGGCGGCGGCTGGCCCGAGTATTTTTATACCATACACATTGAACAAATAGGCCAGGAAGGTCCCGGTGATCGTAATAAGGCCCATACTTAAAAAATCAACCGCTCCATATTTTTCCCATGGTATCTGAACAAATTCCCCCCAGCCAAAAGGCAATATCAACAACAACCCGAACGTGAAGATCCACCGGATTATGACTATCGGGTTGTATTTATGCATCAGTGGTTTTACCAGTATGAAGTAGATGGTATAAGACACTGCATTGATAATGATAAGGGTATCTCCAAGCAGGATATTATTTCCTTTCCCTGCATTGTCTTTGGCAAAGATCAATACCATGGCGCCGGATATACCGAGGGCAAGGCCGGCAAGTTTTAAAAAACCCGTCCGCTCTTTTAATAACCAGGCAGCTATGAGAACGATCAGGATCGGTGTAATAAGCATCAGCAGGGATGCATGAATGGAATGCGTGAGGGAAAGTCCTTTTAAAAAAAGCAACTGGTTGATGGCTATGCCGGTTACGGCACACAGTACCAACCGTTTCCTGTCGGCCTTCTCAATACGGACATTTACCGGTTTTAGTAAAAACAGGATCCATAACAAGACCACGCTGGCCCCAACCCTTACTACGTTTATTCCGAACGGCTTTGCCAATTCGGCATTGGTAAGATGTTTTACTGCAGACAGGTTGATGGCAAAGAACAAGTTGGTAAAAAGAAGGGCAAGGTGTGCTGTATACTTTCTGTTCAAGTAATAATATTGAACCGCAAAAATAAGGCATTAAAAAAAGCCACCTGCTTTATACACAGTGGCTTTATACTTACTAACCCTAAATTGATCTTTAACTAGACAGATTGCGCTTCCTTGATCTTCTCCCGGATCTTGGTCTCAATTTCGTTGGCCATTTCAGGATTGTCAGCCAGCAATTGCTTTACCGCTTCTCTTCCCTGTCCCAGTTTATCATTATTGTAACTGAACCAGCTTCCGCTTTTCTGTACAATGCCAAGTTCTACTCCCATGTCGATGATCTCGCCCACTTTTGAAATGCCTTCCCCGTAAATAATATCAAACTCTGCCTGGCGGAAGGGCGGTGCCACTTTATTTTTCACCACTTTTACCTTTACATGGTTGCCAATTGATTCGTCCCCGTCCTTTATCTGTGTCATCCGGCGGATATCCAGGCGGACAGACGCATAGAATTTTAACGCATTGCCTCCCGTGGTGGTTTCCGGGTTTCCAAACATGATCCCGATCTTTTCACGAAGCTGGTTAATGAAAATGCAGCAACTGTTGGTTTTAGAGATCGTAGCCGTCAGCTTTCGCAGTGCCTGGCTCATTAACCTGGCATGAAGGCCCATTTTACTGTCGCCCATTTCGCCTTCCAGTTCGCCCTTAGGAACCAATGCGGCAACGGAATCGATCACCACAACATCCAGGGCCCCTGAAAGGATCAGCCTGTCGGCAATTTCCAGCGCCTGCTCCCCGTAATCCGGCTGGGAGATAAGCAAATTATCGATATCAACACCAAGCCGTTTTGCATAATTGCTGTCAAATGCATGCTCGGCATCTATAAAGGCA
Organism: Chitinophagaceae bacterium; assembly: GCA_016710165.1. Lineage (NCBI taxonomy): Bacteria > Pseudomonadati > Bacteroidota > Chitinophagia > Chitinophagales > Chitinophagaceae > Chitinophagaceae bacterium. The sequence continues at coordinate 2,244,194 of JADJLJ010000001.1, forward strand.
CACATGCCCCCTTTTTTTTGCGCCTCTGCAATAACATGAATGGCCAGGGTTGTTTTACCGGAGCTTTCAGGCCCATAAATTTCCACCACCCTGCCTTTTGGCAAACCCCCGATCCCCAATGCCATGTCTAACCCGATGGAGCCCGTGGAAATAACCTCCTGCTCAACAACTCCTTTATCACTCATCAGCATTACCGAACCCTTGCCGAAATCCTTATCAATCTTATCCATTGTTAATTTCAGCGCCTTGAATTTTTCTGTTCTTTCCAAATTTTCTGTCTTGTTCATTTTCTTTGATTTTAATTGATGTATCTGGTTTTGCGTAGTAAATGTAACTGTGGCACCAAAGATAATGGTTTTATTTTATCAACACTAATTTATTTAGTATTTTTTTGTTAACTTATTTAGTGGTCACTTTTGCCCTTAAAAAAGTATCCCCTCCCGAAGAATCGGGAGGGGTTGTGTTCAAGCATGAGAAAAACAGACAAAGGATAAATCCTTTGCTCCCTCAGAAAGGTTCGGCTATAAAAACGGACCAAATGAATTTTGTATCAATCTAAACCGGTTGTTATAATTCACCCAACAAATAGAAGATAGTTTTTTGAACTTAACAATACCACAAAGTGGTAATATCCGGGTAAAAATAGCCATTTTTGCCATTCATATACTTTTTTGTTGTAATAATGCAGCCTTTTTATCCTCCCTGCTTAAAAAACAAAGCGGGCCCATACAGGAGCCCGCTCTGTTTATTAAAGAAAACGGTTATTGTTAGCTAAGGTCATATGGCCACCCGTTGTTCTTCGATCATCTTCCGGAGGTTTAAAAGCGCATAGCGCATTCTGCCCAGGGCAGTATTTACGCTACAGTCAAGCATGGACGAGATCTCCCTGAACTTAAGGTCTGCAAAATGCCTTAAGATGATGATCTCCCGTTGCTCTTCGGGAAGCTGGCTCACCAACTTCATGATCCGCTCGTGACTCTGGGTTTTAATGATGTTCTCTTCTGCATTTGAATCATTGAACCGCAGCACTTCAAAAATGTCTTTTCCTTCAATTGTTTTAATGGTCGGCTTTCCTTTGACCTTCCGGAAATGGTCTACACAAAGATTGTGGCCTATGCGCATCGCCCATACCACAAATTTGTTCTCTTCCTTGTATTTTCCCGCTTTAAGCGTTTCAATGATCTTAATGAACAATTCCTGGAAAATATCTTCGGCCAGGTATTTGTCCTTTACCAATAAATAAATGGAAGTGAAAATGCGGACCTTGTGGCGGTTTACAAGCACATCAAGCGCCTGGGCTTCTCCGTCGGTAAAAAGTTGAACCAATTGCTGGTCAGCCAGGGTAGAAAGTGATTTCATAGTCAGGGTTTGGTTTTAGTTTGGATATTTAGATGTAGTGTTTCAGATACGGTTTACAATGATAATGTTGCCTGTTATTGCAGGGCAATTTCTTTTTCGGTCATCAGTTTCCGGAGATTGGTAAGGCCGAATTTCATGGTATCCAGGGCGGCACTGAGGCTGCAATGCATGGTGTCGGCGATCTCCTTAAAACTAAGGCCTGCGTAATGGTTCAATACCATTACCTCTCTTTGTCCGTCGGGCAGCATATCGATCATGCTCTTTATTTTTCCGTGGCTTTCATGGTATCCGCTGTCTGCCCTGCCTGCATTTTCCGGCAGGCCGATCACCTCTTTTCCGGGATTGCCGGTTTCTTCCACGAGTTCATGCCTTATTTTCCGGTTGTATTCGATGCACAGGCCATTGGCTATTTTTATCGCCCACTGCAAAAAGTTTCCTTCTTCAGCCGTTTTCCCGGCCATAAGATTATCAATGATCCGGATGAACACTTCCCGGAAGATCTCTTCTGCGGCATATTTATCATGTACAATACTATAAATGGACCGGTAAATTCTGTCTTTATAAAGTTCAACAAGCGTGGCGAGGGCATTGGGGTCGCCGTTGAGATAGAACTGAATGAGTTTCTCATCAGTCATGCTGTTTTGGTTGTTCATAGGAGGTAAGTTTGTGTTATTGGATATTAATGAACAGGAGATAAAGATTGCCTGAAAAAAAACAAAGGCTTGTAGTATATGATATGATTTGACTGTAGAAAGATTTCTATTATATTAAATTAGCCTTTTTAATCGTTTGATTTACTTGCTTTTTACAAAATACAAAAGCAAAATTCTCCATAGCTGGCTGGTTCTTTTTATTGTGCTATGCTGGTGACCGGCATGATCATTACCGGGAAGACCCATTAAAAGATCAGCCTTTTTTGCTGATCCCCTGCAGTAACTGCAAATGCGGTTTCAGGCTTGCCACTGTGTCTTTCTGTAAAAATTGTTTCAGGTGTTTGCAAAAATGGCTGTAATCGTAGTAGCCGAACTTTTCATAATCAAATGCCGCCGGATCCCTGGCTATTTGCTGCACGGCCTTGCGGATACGTAAGATCTGCAGCGCTTTCTTGCTGCTGAGACTGGTGCTGGTCTCAAAATACCGGTGCAATGTACGGGCAGATATATTGTATTGTGCCGCAAACGCTTCCACGGTTGTTGTAAAATCATTATTCTTATCGCAATGCTGCAGGATCTCAGAAACAATGCGGATGGGTTCCCAGGAACCGGAATATGTTCTTACGATGGACTGGAAATACGCATTTAAAATACCGGTCCGTTCTTCAAAGGAAGACGCCTTTTTTACATGATCAATGCTGGCCTGTTCGATCAGGTAGCTTAACGGGTAGATGTATTCCCTGTATTCGGCAAAATTCACTTTGGTCTTGAAAATGATCGGCGAAATCTTAAACTTGATACCAAACAACCGGTTCCCCTCGCAGTGATAACATTCGATGGACCGGTTGCGGGGCAAAAATCCATCGGTCTTCATATTGAACTTCTTATCTCCTACCTGCATCACAAAGGGCGTACCCAGGTTAATGAGGTAGGTATACCCGATATTGGGGAACAATGCATCCGAAAAACCATGGGGGTTTTGCTGCAGCAGCTCATCAAAACGGGTCTCCCAGAAAAAGTCGATGAAGCTTTCCAGTCCGGGCAGGGGTTTTACACGGTGGTAATTATTTTCAAAATGATCAATATGAAAAAACTCGATGTGTTGCAAGGCCGTACTTTAATGGAATAAAGATAAAGTGGTCTTGATGTATTTTGCTAAATTTTACATCAACGGTCAAGAAACAATAGGATACTTTATTTTTTTTCCAATCCATCCCGGCTCATTTGGTTGGGGGTCTTCAAAGTAATAGGAAAAATTTGTAGCTAACTCTTTTGCAAATAATCTAAATTTTGTTTGAGGTTTACCTGGAGTAAATTCGCCATTATAATAAATATCCGCATGCATTGGCAAACCCCTAAAATGTGTAAAAATTGGCCGTTCAGTTATTGGTGTTCTATAATCTTCTTGCAGGGGAGAAAATCGCATATAAACAGAGTCTTGGAGATTGTGTTTATTTACTAAATCTTCCATATGCTTTATTAAGAAAAAGGCAAGGCCCGAGTAGTAGCTTTGGCCAAGATTTATTTTATAACAATGATTTTTACAGAAATTATCGTCTGTGTAACTATGTCTTAAAACAGAAACATCTCTTTCTTGCCTTTTAGGTGGTGGTAAAAAAGCTCCCTCCCTTAGAATTTTTTTGGAACTTATGTACAAAGGAGTAAATATCCCTCTTACAATTATTTCATCTTTGTGAAATTTCTCTGGAATAATTTTTCCAGAGTTCTTTTTCTTCTTAAAGAAATTTTTAGCTATGAAATTTATAAAAGATATCAACCAGTTCATTGGGTACTTTATTCTTTTCTAATTTAACGGATTCTGCTATCGAAGTTTCATTGTTTGCCAGTTTTGCAAAATAACCAATACTATCGTCACCTATTTCAAGGGATAGCATTTTATTTTTATCTGTCCAATCTAAGACAATTGTGCCATATGGTGTTAATGAAATATCATCTCTAGATATGTTTTGTAAGTATTTTTTAGGTAGTTTTTGGAGTAGAAAAAAGCAATTTTCAATTGTTGCATCATCTAATTGTACAGCCCCGTTGCTATCCCAGTTTTCATCGAGGTAGCTAAAAGAACTTAATCTTGCCATAATTTCATCCGAAATATTAGATTCGATAGGGTCACAAAAATTTCTTTCAGAAATTTTTGTGTCAAAATATTCATATGCAGAAATGGGCCTTGAAAAAGAAAAAGCCTCAGCTTGAAGTTCAATTGGCAAGATCGCATCCATTATTAGCATATTATAAGTTTATTAGTCTCTTTATATCTTCATTTAAAATATCTCCCAATGTTTCCTTATTTCTTCGATGAGCTATTGTAAGCATTTTATTAAAATTACTTTCTTTTACTAACGAACTTAATTCTTGCTCATTGTCCAATTGATGTGCCACATTATGGCTTATTGTAATCTCTGGTAAAATTTTATTTTCAATTTTTATCTCAATGCGATCCAAAAACTTTAACCCTTCAAACTCTTGCTCTATAGTCAATAAGTATGTTCTACTAAATTTAGACTCAAAAAATTTGGCGGGTAATATTTGGCTGCTTCGATTAAATATCAAGTCAGCGATAAATTCATCTGTTGTTCCTGTCCAATTAAAAACATCTACATATTGTAAGCTAAACGAGTTAACAAATAATAAATCTTCTGCCGCTCCGGTAAAATCAACTATTGTCTCAGAGTAGTCTTTATAGAATTCTGCCCAAGTATTATATTCAAGATAATGAAAAGAAAGAAATTTTCTTCTTTCTTCATTTAACCCTTGAAATACTATCGTGTTTTTACCTTTTTCATTAAATCCTGAGAACCGAAAACCGGTATTCTTTACTGTATTTGTATTAACTATAGAAGCTTCTCCCTTTTTCTGTATCTGAACCTGTACTTGTTCAAGCGTTGTGAATTGTTTAAATTTATTTTTAAAGGTTGTTTCAATAAGTTTTTGAAACCTTTCTGGCTTAATGATTTGATTAACCAAGAAAGTACTTATTGTTGCTTCTTTTATTGAATGGCGACCGCTAAATGGTTTGATTTTTTCTATAAGGCTACTCATGTTCGAGTCATAGTTGACTCAAAAGTAAGTACTTCCATTAATAAAATCACATTCCCTACTTAATATTTAACGTTCTTTGTTTTATTTATGTCATTGTCAACATGCTATCCCAATCCCTTTAAAATGTTGAGTTTCAAAACGTGATTCTTCGTTTTGACTTAACTGCCCTATATTAAACTCACGTATACAACACCAAAATATTTCTTAACAATCAATCTCCCAAACCTCCAATTCGTAACTTCGCCCCATGACGAATTATTTAGACGAGCTGAATGAACCGCAACGGGAGGCGGTAACACATGTGAACGGGCCCATCATGATCATTGCCGGGGCAGGCAGCGGCAAAACCAAAGTGCTCACCACCCGTATTACCCACCTGATGGCGGCACACAAGGTTGATTCGTTCAATATACTGGCGCTTACTTTTACCAATAAGGCGGCGGCTGAAATGAAGGAAAGGGTGGAGCGGATACTGGGTAATACCGAAGCCAGGAACTTATACATCGGCACTTTTCACAGCGTATTTGCAAGGATACTGAGAGCGGAGGCTTCTAAACTGGGTTACCCTTCCAACTTTACCATTTATGATACGGATGATGCAAAGTCTGTTGTAAAGACCGTTATCAATGAGCTGGCGCTGGATGACAAGCAATACAAACCCAATGTTGTTTACAACCGGATCTCTGCAGCCAAAAATTCACTCATCGGCCCGGCAGAATACCTGAACGACTGGGCCCTGCAGCAGGAAGACAACCGGGCCAACCGCTCTGCCACCGGGCTGATATACGACGCCTATGTGAAACGTTGCTTTAAGAACGGCGCCATGGATTTTGATGACCTGTTATTAAAGATGTACCTCCTGTTAAAAAATTTCCCGGAGTCACTGAGCAAATACCAGCGCAAATTCAAGTATATACTGATCGACGAGTACCAGGATACCAACCCGGCACAGTACGAGATCATAAAACTGCTGGGGGCCATGCACGAGAATGTTTGTGTAGTAGGCGATGATGCCCAGAGTATTTACAGCTTCCGGGGCGCCACCATTGAAAATATCCTGCAATTCCAGAAAGATTATGATGAAGTGAAGCTGGTGAAACTGGAACAGAATTACCGGAGCACCAAGAACATCCTTCATGTTGCCAATGAAATAATCGGCAATAACAAGAACCAGATAGAAAAGAAATTATTTACCGACAATGGCGAGGGAGAAAGGATCCGCCTGGTGCGTACCATGACGGATAATGATGAAGGGAAAATGGTGGCCGATACCATACAGGAACAAAAGCTCCGCAACCATTATTTCAATAAGGATTTTGCCATCCTGTACCGCACCAATGCCCAGAGCCGCAGTTTTGAAGAAGCCCTGCGCCGCATGGGCATTGCCTACCGCATTTACGGCGGTATGAGTTTTTACCAACGCAAGGAAGTAAAGGATTTCATTGCCTACCTGCGCCTGGTGGTGAATCCAAGGGATGAAGAAGCCCTGAAACGCATCATCAATTTCCCGGCACGGGGCATTGGCAAAACCACCATCGACAAAACTGTTTTGTATGCCAATGAAAACAACCTGAGTGTGTGGGATATCATCAGCAATGCAGCCATGTATGGTTTCCGGAGTGGAACACTGGAAAGCCTGGACAATTTTGTAACGATGATCAAAATGTTCCAGAGCGAGCTCACAAAAAAGAATGCCTACGACCTGGCCGTGATCGTTGGCAAGAGCACCAATATTGTCAAAGAACTATTCAACGACAAAACAACCGAAGGCCTTGCCCGCTATGAGAACGTACAGGAATTACTGAACTCCATCAAAGAGTTTACCGAAACTCCCTTGAATGAAGAAGATGGAGAAGTGGGAGATAAGAGCCTGGGAAGTTATTTACAGCAGATCGTATTGCTTACCGATGCCGATGAGGACAAAGAAAATGCGGATGTGGTTAAACTGATGACCATACATGCGGCAAAAGGCCTGGAGTTCCCGGTGGTATTTGTAGGCGGACTGGAAGAAACGCTTTTCCCAAATGCCATGTCCATTAATACAAGGGAAGAGCTGGAGGAAGAACGGCGCCTGTTTTATGTGGCCATCACCCGGGCAAAAGAGAAACTGTGGATGAGTTATGCCAATGCCCGCTACCGCTTCGGGCAGTTGCAGCAAAATGACCCAAGCCGTTTCCTGGAAGAGATCTCTGAAAATTATTTAGATAAAAGTTATGCAGGAGGCGGTTTAAGGGACGGCAAGGCAAAGAACAACTGGTTTGGCGATGACCGGAATTCCGGAGGCGGAAACCAGTGGGCAACCAGCGGCAGGCCCGTTGTTGAAAGCAGGAAGCCTGCCTATGTTGTACCCGCTGCAAGGCCCCAGGTGAAAGAACATACGCCATCAGAGAATTTTAGGCCCAGCGATACCAGCAACCTGCAGGTTGGAAATAAAGTAGAACACCAGAAATTCGGTTTTGGCGAAGTGACCAAAATGGAAGGTTCGGCACATAACCCAATCGCTACGGTTAAATTTGAGTTGAATGGAGAGAAAAAGATCATGCTGAATTATGCTAAGCTTCGCATCGTTGAATAAAGGCCCCTCTCTATCTCTCCCCAAAGGGGAGAAGAAATGAAGAAGATAAAAGCGAAGACCATGTTTTGTGATACAAACAGGGTTTGCTTTATTGATGAATACCCTTTGCGGCTGATTTGTAAGATAAAATGCCTGGATTTGCACAAGATTACCGCCCCTTTTCATAAGAGAAGGAGAAGGAATGATGTCTTTCGAAATCCGAAAAATCTCCCTCTTAAGGCCGATTTCAGGCTTAAACAGCCCGATTCTTGTTAATTTTGCATTGAAATTCTTAAAAACCGTTTTATGATCAAGACAGGAAACCCGGTCATCAGTATCTATACCGAAATGACGCCCAACCCGGAGACCATGAAGTTTGTGGCAAACAAACTCCTATACCCCGGCAAGAGCATAGATTTTTCAGATGAGGCAAGTGCGAAGCCATCCCCGCTGGCGCAGGAACTGTTTACCTTCCCGTTCATCAAAGCGGTCTTTATTGCCAGCAATTTTGTTACCCTTACCAAAACAACCGAAACCGAAGACTGGCAGGATGTGATCCCTTCCATTAAACAGTTCTTGAAAGAATACCTGGAAGAAGGTAAAGTGGTGGTGAATGATGAAGACGTGGCCGCCATGAAACCGGAGAGCAGCAATGCCGTAAGCGCTGATGACGACGATGTGGTAAAGCGTATAAAAGAACTGCTTGAAAATTATGTAAAGCCAGCCGTTGAAATGGATGGCGGCGCCATACAGTTCAAAAGCTATGAAGATGGAAAGGTGAATTTAATGATGCAGGGATCCTGCAGCGGTTGCCCCTCCAGCATGATCACGTTAAAGGCAGGCATTGAAGGAATGATGAAGCGGATGATCCCGGAAGTAAAGGAAGTGGTGGCAGAGTCGGAATAGTTAATCGGCTGATCGGTTAATTCGTTTATTTGTAAAGCGCTTCGTGAATGGAGTGCTTTTTTATTGGGCGTAAATTTTATTTTAACTTCAATCAAATAAGCGCATCCGTTAAACATGGAAGTTAAACGCAACGAATATTATCCCAGGAACCGGAAAGCATGGAGGAACTGGTTGCAGAAAAACCACGCCCGCCGGAAACATGTGTGGCTTGTTATGTATAAAAAAGGTACGGGGAAACCAACACTCCGGTATGAAGAGGTGGTGGAAGAAGCCCTCTGCTTTGGATGGATAGACAGCGTATCAAACAAACGGGATGAGGAAAGCCGTTTTCTTTATATCACAAGCCGGAAACCAAAAAGCGGCTGGAGCGCCCTGCATAAAAAACGTATTGAAAGATTGACGGTAGAAAATAAGATGACCCCAGCCGGCCTGCAGAAGATCGAAGCAGCTAAAAAAGATGGTTCATGGTCTGCGTTAGATAAGATAGAAGCATTGGAAATGCCTGCTGTTTTAAAGAGGGCGTTTGCAAAGAACAAAAATGCGCTTTCCGGTTTTGATCGGTTTCCGCCAAGTGCAAAGAAGCAGCTCTTTTATTGGGTGGAAAGCGCCAAAACAGGCTCCACGAAAGAAAAGAGGGTTACAGAAACCGTAACACTGGCCGAAAAAAATATCCGGGCCAACCAATGGAAACCAAAAAAATCATGATGCCCCGCAGTGTACTTTTTTTATGCTCCCTGTTCTTTGTCCTGGCATTGATGAGTTGCGCTGTCAGCAATAATCCACAGCGAACGGAAATAAAAATGCTCCAGAAAGGGGTCATTAAAGACGATACAAGCTTTGTGTACCAACTGCCGTATGAAGCAGGCAGGACCCACATCCTGGTACAGGGTTATTTCAGCCGCTTATCACATAAGGAAAGGGCGGCCCTTGATTTTAAAATGAAAAGGGGAACCAATATCTGTGCAGCAAGAAGCGGTGTGGTGGTACGGGTGAAGGAAGACGGCAATAAAGGTGGCTGGAAAAAAGAATACCGGCCTTATGGAAATGTGATCGTGATACAGCACGAAGACAGTTCAAGAGCCGGGTACTGGCATTTGCAATTGAACGGGGCATCCGTGAATGTGGGCGACACCGTAAAAGCGGGCCAGGTGATCGCCCTGAGCGGGAAGACCGGTTACGCATTGTTCCCACACCTGCATTTCATTGTATGGAAGTCCGGTGGCCGGGGCCAGTGGAGGCAGGTAGCCACCCGTTTTCAAACCTCCAGAGGGATCCGTTATCTTCGGCCCTTCCGGTTTTACCGTGATAAAAAGCAATGAGTTTAGCAGAAATATACCAGCAGTTTGTTTCCGACATGTATCGCACCAGCTGGTACGAATACCTGGCAGTTTTTGCCGGCATCGCCAGTGTCTGGTATTCCCGGGCTGAAAATATCCTGGTGTACCCGGTCGGACTCATCAACACCATCATATACATCTTCATCAGTGTAAAAGGACATTTGCTGGGTGAGGCAACCGTGAATTTGTATTATACCATCATGAGCATTGTTGGCTGGTACATGTGGATGAAAAAAGATGCAAGGCAGGAAGTGGTTCTGCACATCACCCGTTCGTCCGGCAAGGAATGGATGCAGCAGGTCTTGTTCTTCCTGTTCTTTTATACCAGCATCTTCATCGCCCTCACGTATTTTAAACACGCTTTCTTTGAAGGCGTGATCCCCTGGGCCGATGCATTTGCTTCGGCAACCGCTTTCACCGGTATGTGGCTGATGACCAGGAAGAAGGTGGAAAGCTGGTACTGGTGGATCGCAACCAATATTGCATCTGTTCCGCTGTATTTTGTAAAGCACTATGTGTTTACCAGTGTATATTATGTAGTATTGCTGGTAATGGCGGTGGCAGGTTTGATGGAATGGATGAAAAAATCAAAAACAAACAAAACATGAGTTACTGCAAGGCGATCAATACCATGAAGGATACGGAACGGAATGTTCATAAAGTATACCACGACACCCAATATGGTTTTCCCATTGAGGATGACAATGAATTGTTCTGCCGGCTGATCATGGAAATAAACCAGGCCGGCCTTAGCTGGACCACCATCCTGAACAAACAGGAAACATTCCGGAAAGCCTATCATAAATTTGAGATCAGGAAAGTGGCGGCTTATAAAGAAAAAGATGTACAGCGGTTGCTGAATGATGCCGGTATCATCCGCAACCGGCTTAAGGTGAATGCCGCCGTTGAAAATGCCAAAACCATCCTGGCCCTGCAGAAGGAATTCGGTTCCTTTAAAAAATGGCTGGCGCATCATCATCCCAAAAGCAGGGAAGCATGGACAAGCCTGTTCAAAAAACCTTCCGGTTCACCGGCGGTGAGATCGTAAATGAATTCCTGGTCAGTACGGGTTATTTGCCCGGCGCACATGACGCAAGCTGCCCGGTGCATAAAAAAGTACTGAAGGCCAAACCCAAGTGGAATGAGAAATAAAAAAACCTGGCTGATCATCAAGGCCGTACTGATCCTGTTATTTACCCTTGTGATCTTTTTAATGCCCACAGAAGATGATTTCAGGAAATGGCTGCGCTTTGCCATGCTGGTGGTTTTCGTGATCAGTTTTTTACTTGACCTGAATAATTACCGGAAAAGCAATTGATACCCATGAATATTTTTAAAGGAAAGCCGGGAATTATTTTTAAGGGTTCCCTGCTATTGCTTTACATCCTTCTTGTGTTACTGGCTGACAAAAGCGATCCTTTTAATAATTTCATGCGGATATCATTTATCCTTTTCTCGCTGATCATTCTGGTGATAGATATTTATGACCACAAACAGAAATAACTTTGAAAAAGATCGTCGTCATAGGACCTGAATCAACCGGCAAAAGTTTTTTGTGCGAACAGCTTGCCAGGCATTACAATACGGTTTGGGTAAAAGAATATGCCCGTGAATATCTTTTAAAGAACGGCACTGATTATACTTTTGAAAACCTGCTCGACATAGCAAAGGGGCAGATCCAAAGTGAACAGTTGGCCGTTGATCGTTGGCCGTTGGCCGGGAATACCCCCGGCGAACAACGATCAACGAACAACGATCAGTTTTTATTCATCGACACCAACATGTATGTAATGAAAGTATGGTGTGAGTTTGTCTTTGATAAATGCCATCACTGGATATTGAACCGGATCGCCGAAAGAAACTATGACCTGTACCTGCTTTGTAACACGGACCTCCCCTGGGTAAAAGATGAATTAAGGGAATACCCCGACCTGGAAACCAGGGAAAGACTTTTCAGGCACTATAAAGACATCATGGTTAATCAAAACGTTCCCTGGGTGGATATCCGTGGTGGTTATGAAGAACGGCTGCAGGAAGCGATCAAAGCCGTTGATGCCATCACCGGGTGATTGCCTGCACATCCGCATCTCCCGCCAGGTTATTCATTTGCCGCATGATATCATCATACCGGCCGGCAACATACCTGCTCAATGGCTTTACGGTATATCGTTTGGGGTTGGGCAAGCAGGCAGCGATCTGCGCCGCTTCTGCCATGGTCAGGTCTTTGGCGTTCTTATTAAAATATTTTTTTGCGGCGGCCTGCACACCAAAAACGCCCCGGCCCATTTCGGCAATGTTGAGGTAGCGTTCCAGGATCGTTCTTTTTGACCAGCCTGTTTCAATGGTGAATGTATAGAACATCTCCAGGCCCTTCCTGAATTTGCTTCTTCCCTGCCAGAGAAAGATATTCTTTGCTGTCTGCTGGCTGATGGTGCTGGCGCCGCGTACTTTACCCGGGTGCCGCTTATTGTATTTTATTGCCCGCTTGATGGCTTTCAGGTCAAACCCGTCGTGATCCGGGAACTGCTGATCTTCGCTGGCTATTACCGCTAATTTTATGTTTGGCCCCATCTCATCAAAGCCAATATAATCCCTTGACAGGCCATTTCCCTGCAGCAAACTTCCTGCCTGTGTGAGCGTAAGGGGAGGATTGAATACAAAACCAAGCAGGAAATAAAAGAAGGAGAGGATGTATATGGTGTAAAAAAGATCCCACACAAAGAAGGTTATTTTTTTTACCCTCCTGTTTTTCCGCAGCCAGAAATAATATACAAGCGCAATCACCGCCACCCCCGAGATCAGTATCAGCAGGTTTTGTTTACTGTCCTTTATCTCGATGGCTTCTGAAAGATCTGCAAAAACAAAGAACAGGAACCAGCTTACATGGATGATAAGAATACCCAGGAATATTCTTTTTATCCAATTCCATGTTTTTTTCATCCGTGGTGGTTTAGGTTGCTGCAATATAAAGATTAACCCTTTTTATTGCTCATGTTCATGTACACCAGCCTGTATTTTTTACCAATGATCATGGCGCCCCCGTTCTTTCTTCCTTTTGCCATAAAGTAACCGATCGTTCCCAGGCCAACAGAAGCCAGCAGGAGCGGGGCACTGAACTTACTCCGGTCGGCAATATATACCACGCCGCTTGCCAGGGTAAGCAGCACTCCGCCGCTAAGCAATGCAGCACCGCTGCCCCTGGTATTGAAGTTTGTTCTTTCCTTCCGTCCGATGGCTGCCACCTGGTTGTAGTGGTACGTATAGTGATAACTTCCAAGTGTATCAATAATATAGGTGCCGATGGTGGTAGGCTGGTAGCGGATGATGAACTCCTGCAAAAACAGCGTGTCGTTCTTAATGCCGTTGATGGTTGCATTTATGAAAGAACCCCTGTCTGTGGTAAACGCAATATTGCCCCCGCTGTAAAAGGTCTCTATTGTTTTGTTTTTCTTTTTCAGCAGGATGAAATCGGCAGATTGGGCAAAGGAAGCGACCTGGATAAAAAGCAGTATCGGCAGTAAAAATTTCATGCAGCAAAATAAACCGGTGGATTTTTTACTTCCTAATGAAGGATGTTAATCTTTTATCAATGTATAAATGATGCCGGCGAGTATCACCACCCCAAACACCAGGTATAATATCCCCGAAATGCGGTTGATGAGCAGTATCACCCGGTCGCTCAGCCTTTTACCGATATAACCGGCACCCATCACCTTACCCACATCTGCCAGGATGGTCACTCCAAGGCAGGTGGAAAAAATGATGATGCGGTCGTGTAAAGAATAAACAGAAGCGAGGGAAGCAGCCATCAGCACCCAAAATGAGATCACGGCAGGGTTAAGGGTGTTAATGATAAAACCGGAACTCAGGATGGCAAAATAGTTTGTCCGTTTTCCTGCAGGGGTGATCTCGTCGCCGGCAATTTCAGCTGGTTCCTGCAGGCGGCGGGGCTCTATTTTTTTCAAAAAAGCAAAATAAATACCCATGCCTATCAAAAAACAGCAGCCGGCAATGCCAATGGGTATTTTAAAATCCAGCAAAACCTTTATCGCCTCGCTGAAGCCATTACTGAGAACCACCCAGATAATATCGCTTAACCAGACACCGGCAATAAAACTAAAACCGCCCCGCCTGCCATGGTTGATGCTTTGCTTGATGGTGGTGAATATGACAGGGCCTACCGAAAAGATCAGCAGCAAACCGATTGCAAGTCCTTTTAAAACCACATCAACCATGCGCTAAATGTAAGAAAGGATTCTTAGAAGTTGTCTAAGAATCAATTTTTCGTTTCCCATCTTGCGGTTGGTGAGGACAGCAACCGCGGCAGAACATCGTGGCTGCTGTCCTCACCGGCCACGTTTTCAATTATTGAAAACCCTTGTTCTCAGCAACGTCTCCGATAGGGATGTTGCGTAATGCCGAGACGAAACTTCTTCAGCCTTACTTAGAGAGACATTGCCTGAAAAACCAGATACACTATTCTTATTATAAATCATTTAACATTTCAGACAAAATCAGTAAGGCTATTTGCCGTTTAAAGAAAAACGCACCAAATGGATACAATGCTACCCGATTAATTACCTCAACGCTGCTTTCATTTCATAATCCGTAAAAAAGAGTACCATTTGAAAGCAAAAAGAAAGATCCTGGTCATTGTATCATTCCTTTTAATCATTGCCGGTAAAAGCCAGGCCCAGTTCTATAAAGACATGAGCATCGGCCTCAATGCAGGAATGTATGTTTACCAGGGCGACCTTACCCCGGACCCGCTGGGTTCTTTCCGGACCATAAAGCCGGGCCTGTCCCTGTTCGCAAAAAAGCCCATCAACCATTTCCTGGCTGCCAGGCTGCACATGAGTTTTGCCAGCCTGCAAGGCAACGACAGCCGTTACAGCAAACCCGATTACCGGCAGCAGCGTAACTTTTATTTCTTCACTCCGTTAATGGAATTTTCCGGGCAATTGGTATGGAATATACGGGGAAGGAATTATGACGACTATGGGATACAACCCTATGTTTTCACCGGGGCTGGCGTTTCTTTTGTAAGGGTACAAAAAGATTACAGCCGGATGAATGCCGCTTATTTCGGCGAGTCATCAGATATATATGCCGGGCTTGTTGCCGATGATGCACACGGGACTTCGCCCGCCCTGTTATCTGTTCCGGTTGGTGTGGGGGCAGAATACCCGCTATCCGAACGGTTTTCTATAAACCTTGAAACCTCGTACCGGTTCATTTTTACCGATTACTTAGACGGATTCAGTCAATCAGCCAACCCAAAGTTGAAAGATCACTACCACAGCACTTCCGCAGGGTTAATATATAAGTTTGGAAAAAAGAAAAAGGGCATTGGCTGCCCCTCTGTAAATTAAACATCTATGAAACAGGTAAAAGAAAAATTATGCCACGGTTTCCTTTTGAAGGAACTGTTCCCAGTCTTCAAGCATTTTCCCTTTAAGCACCCGTGGAAACTTATGCTGGCCCCCCACTTTTCCCTTGACTTTCATAAAGTCCATAAAGGTCTTTTCGGGCAACACTTTCACCAGCACATCCTTTAATGCATGCCGGCGTTCCACTTCATAGTCGTCATTCAGTTCCTTCAGTTTTGAATCAATGCGGCGGCGCAGGTCATCCGCATCGGCTTTATCGTCGGTAGCCACATACCACTGGTGGGCAAAGAAGTTGCCATAGGGGATACCCGCCACAGTAAACTCGGGGATAAAGATATTCAGGTCGTCGCTGACCATTTCAATGGCCTTATTCATATTGTCAACACTCATGTGTTCGCCAACAAGGCTTAAGAAGTGTTTGGTACGGCCGGTGATGATGATCTCACTCCTTTCCCGGTCAACCAGCCTTACCGTATCGCCAATGGCATAACGCCATGCCCCGGCATTGGTGCTGATGAGGATGGCATAATCCCTGTTCTCCTCTATTTCGTGTATCATGTATGCTTCCGGGTCTTCCACCATATTTCCCTCGCTGTCGAAATTCTTTTCGTCAAAGGGAATGAATTCAAAGAACACATTATTGTTGAGCGCCAGGTGCATACCGGGGGCATCCTGCCGGTTCTGGTAAGCCAGGAAACCTTCACTGGCCAGGTAGGTCTCAATATACGTGATGGGCTTTCCCAGTATTTTCTCAAATCCTTTTTTATACGGCTCCAGCGCCACTCCGCCATGAACATAAAAAGCCAGGTTGGGCCATAATTCATGAATATTCTTCAGATTGTACTTCTCAATGATCTTTTCCATGCACAACTGCAGCCAGGCGGGCACCCCCACAATAAAACCGATGTCCCAGTTGGGCGCATTGTTCACCACTTCTTCCAGCTTGGTAGCCCAGTCTTTTACTTTAGCAATTTTTTTTCCGGGCTTATAAAGTCCCAGCCCCTGGAACCAGAACGGGATATTCTTTTGCTGGATACCGCTCAGGTCGCCGGCAAAATAGGTTGGGCCTTTTTGCAACTGTGTGCTGCCTCCTAAAATAAGCCAGCCTTTTCCCACAGCACTTTTGGGAACATTCTCGTACTTGGTCAAACTCAGCAACTGTTTAAAACTGGTGATGGTATTGCTGCGTATCAGGTCTTTGGTGATGGGTATGTATTTGCTGGTGGCATCGCTGGTACCGCTGCTGAGGGCAAAATATTTTATCACACCCGGCCAGCATACATCCGGGATCCCTTCTTTGGTCTTATACCACCAGGAGTCGTATAACTTGTTGTAATCGTATGCCGGGACCAGTTGCTGGAATTTTTTCCCGGGGTGGCTGCTCAGGAGAATATCATCAAATCGGTAGCGCTGTCCGAATTCGGTGAACCTTGCCTTGCGGAGAAGTTTTTTCAGCACCTTTATCTGCTGCCTCCGGGGATCGCTGATGGGAATATTGAGCGCCCGCGCAATGGATTTTGGAAGTTTGATGTCAAATATCGCCATCTGCAGTTATAAAGGTTAAAGTGAGCAAATATAGTTAAAAACACCTCACCCCAACCCCTCTCCCTTAAGAGATGGGAAGGGGGTGAGGTTCAATAGCGAAACTGATATAATTCATAAAAAGGGCGGGACGGCCGTATCTAAAAAATGAGTAGGTTTGTCATCCAAAAATAAAACTATATGAAAAGGATTTTAATTGCTGTCGTGTTATCAATCAGCGTATTTAAAGCCAGTGCCGATGAAGGTATGTGGTTACCCATGTTGCTTGGCCAGCAGGTGTACAACGACATGGTGAAAAGAGGACTCAAACTCACCAAAGAACAACTTTATTCCATCAACAGATCGTCCTTAAAAGACGCCATCATCATTTTTGGCGGCGGCTGTACAGGTGAAATTGTAAGCAGCCAGGGATTGATATTCACCAACCACCACTGTGGGTATGGGGCCATATCAGCAGCCAGCACAGTGGAGCATAATTATTTAAGGGATGGATTTTATGCCTATAACAAGGACCAGGAATTAAAAAGCCAGCTAACCGTTCAGTTCCTCGACCGGATCGTGGACGTTACCAAAGAAGTAGAAGAAGGGGTGAAGGGCCTTGCCTGGGCTGACCGCGTTAAAAAACTGCCGGAGGTTTATAAATCCATCACCGATAAAGTGGCCGACAAAGAGAACGGGCTGACCGGGAGGATATACAGCATGTTCAAAGGAAACCAGTACATCATGTATGTGTACAAAATATACCGTGACATCCGCCTGGTAGGTGCACCACCAGAAAGTGTGGGCAAGTTTGGCGGCGATACCGACAACTGGGAATGGCCCCGTCATACCGGTGATTTTTCTGTCTTCCGGGTATATACCGGCAAAGATGGCAAGCCGGCCGATTACAGCAAAGACAATGTGCCCCTGAAGCCAAAACATTTTTTACCGGTAAGCATCAAAGGTTTTAAAGACGGCGATTATGCCATGATCTATGGTTATCCCGGCAGCACCAACCGCTATGAGACCAGCTACGGTATCAAACTGAAAAATGAAATTGAGAACCCTGCATTGGTTGGTTTGCGTGACATGCGCCTGAAGTACATGTACGAACAAATGATAAAAGACCCCGCCGTGAAATTAAAACTGGCAGATAACTATGCCGGCGTTGCCAACTACTGGAAATTCTTCGACGGCGAAACAAAACAACTGGTCAAGTTCAATACCTACGGGCAAAAGCAGGATTATGAGAACCGGTTCAATGCCTGGGCAAAGGGAAAACCCGAATATGAGAATATTCTGGCTGAGTATGCAAAGAACTATGCGGCCTGGACCCCTTACAGCAAACACCGCCAGTATATCAACGAAGGCATTGTTGGCTCCCCGCTGATCGCTGCTGCCGGCGGACTTATTTCTTTAGAAGATAAGCTGCTCAAGAACAATACAGCAGCTGCCGATATTAAAAAAGCAACCGATGCAGCCACCGCAAACCGCAAAGGCTTTTTAGAACATGAAGACCTTCCCAGTGATGAGAAGATACTGGCTGCTGTTTGCATGATGTTTTACAACGATGTGGATAAGAGCCAGCACCCCATTGGTTTTTACGAAGGACTTAAAGCCAGCTACGGCGACCTGAAAGAGGAAGCCACCTATAAGAAATGGGCGCATGACGTGTTTACAAAGACCCTGTTGCTCGACGACGCCAAATGGAATGCCTTTGTGGCAAACCCGGATGGCGCTGTGCTGCAGGCCGACCCGGCATTTGCCTTTGCATCGGCTTTTATTAAGAATTACAATACCAAGTATTCCCCCCTCTACACGGCGTTCGTTAACAAGAATAATGAACTGGGCCGCAGCTATATGAAGGGCATCATGGAAATGAACCCGGCTGCCGTGAACAAGATGTATCCCGATGCAAACTTCAGCATGCGGGTGAGTTATGGCAATGTAAAAAGTTACCGCCCCCGGGATGCGGTATTCTACGATTACGTGACCACCAGCAAGGGCATACTTGAAAAATACAAAGCAGGCGACTATGAATTTGACCTGCCTGCCAAACAGGTGGAGCTTTTGAAGAAAAAGGATTTTGGCCAGTATATCGACAAGCGTACCAATGACCTGGTTGTTGGTTTCATCACCACCAACGATATCACCGGCGGCAACTCCGGCTCCCCGGTCATTGATGCCAATGGTAATTTACTGGGACTTGCTTTTGACGGCAACTACGAAGCCCTCAGTCATAAGATCGCATTCGACAAAGACCTTAACCGCACCATTTGTGTGGACGTACGTTATGTGCTTTGGTGCATTGACAAACTGGGTGGTGCAAAGAATATTATTGATGAGTTGAAACTGGTGAGGTAAGAGGTTTATTGTGATTGAATTAAACCGCTCCAACGTATTGGGGCGGTTTTTTATTTCTTAGTGCCGGAGCTTCTCCGGTCATTTTTTCAATGTAACATTTATCACCAACCGCCTGCCCCCTGGCTGGTACTTTTGCTGCACCGGTCTTCCTGTTCCTTATTAAGCAAAACAGGGAAAGAACTGGTGGCAGATTACTGTACGGTTCATTTTAAAAAAACCATTATGATCAATACATTAAAAAAACTACTGGGCATTGGCCCGAAAACGAATTATGCCGAACTGGTAAGGCAGGGCGCCCTTATCATTGATGTACGAAGCAGGGGTGAATATGCCGGCGGGCACATTAAGGGTTCTGTCAACATTCCGGTTGATAAGCTCCGGAATAACTTCGGTAAACTGAAAGACAAGAACAAGCCAATCATCACCTGTTGTGCATCAGGTATGCGGAGCGCTTCGGCCAAAGGCCTGCTCAAGGCAAATGGTTACGGCGAAGTGTATAATGGCGGAAGCTGGGGAAGCCTGAAAAATAAACTGTAAGGAAACCGGAACGGGTGGTTTGTTTATCTTTAGCACATGCCAACCCTTAATATCGAATTTAAGGCAACTACCCGCCGGCTTGCAGAACTGGAAGCGCTGCTTCAGCAATACGATCCCTTATACATGGGAGAAGACCACCAGGTGGATACCTATTTCAATATTCCTTCCGGCCGTTTAAAACTACGGGAAGGTAATATTGAAAATGCACTGATCCATTACGAACGGGAAGATACAGCCGGTGCCAAAGCCAGTCATGTTCTATTGTATCATCACAAGCCCGATAAAGCATTAAAGGATATCCTCATCAAGACGCTGGGTATAAAAGCCGTGGTAGATAAACGGCGGAAGATCTATTTCATTGAGAATGTAAAATTCCATTTTGATACCGTGGATGGCCTGGGAACATTTGTGGAAGTGGAGGCCATTGATAAGGATGGAACGATCGGAAAAGAAAAGTTACAGATTCAATGTGAGAAATATGCTTCCTTGTTTGGCATTGCTGCGATGGATTATTGTTCGGGTTCCTATAGTGATATGATCTTGAAAAAAGTTTAATTTCTTTCTTTTACCACAGATTTGCACAGATTGTTTTCACAGATTACACAGAATCTGTGGTTATCTGTGACCTTGATCTGTGGCCATCTGTGGTTAAAACATATCTTTGCCCCATGGCAGAAGACTTAACGATCATACAGGGAAGCAAAGCCGAGATTTATCAATCACTCATCCCTCAAATAAAAGGGTTATTATACGGTGAACCCGATCTCATTGCCAACCTGGCCAATGTTACCGCAGCACTTAAAGAGCAGTTCGGCTGGCTATGGGTGGGATTTTACCTGGTGAAGCCTTCCCCCGCTGAAGTTTCGGAGGATAAAAACGAATTGGTGCTGGGACCCTTCCAGGGGCCGGTTGCCTGCACAAGAATAAAAAAGGGAAAAGGCGTTTGCGGAGCGGCCTGGCAAAAAGCAGAAACACTAATCGTTGATGACGTGGAAAAATTCCCCGGCCATATCGCCTGCAGCAGCTTATCCAGGTCCGAGATCGTGGTACCCGTCATCCGTAATAATGAAGTGATTGCTGTGCTGGATGTGGACAGTGAATCGCTGGCCCAATTTGACGAAACGGACAAAAAGTATTTAGAAACGATTATAGAAGCGATTCCTTTTGCCCCTGTCCCCTAAAGGGGAACTTATATTGTTACACTATGATTTTATTCTGATAATAATAAAATCATAGCTACCAAATAAAGAAAAGAGCTTTAACTTTTTTTACTCTTAGTTCCTCCGCCAGCTGGCGGAGGCGGAGGGGGTGGTACATTATCCTTCCATCCCCACAAATACCTGCAGGCATAGGTTCTATACGGGCTCCATTTTTTTGAAACAGCCAGCATCCTTTCCTTCATCGCTTTCTTATCCTCCGCATCGATCTTATACAGTTTGCATATGGCCTGTTGTATGCCCAGGTCATCCAGGGCAAAAACATCCTCTCTTCCTAACGTGAACATGAGTACCATTTCCACGGTCCACTGGCCCACCCCTTTTATCTGCGTAAGCTGTTTTATCACTTCTTCGTTACTCATCTTATGCAGCTTTGCATCGGTGATCTTTTCTTCAATAAAAAACCGGCACACATTCAGTACATAGTTTGCCTTGGCATTGCTGAGACCGATGCCCCGCAATGTTTCAAACGGTGTTCCCACGATCTGTTCCGCTTTTGGTTCTTTGCCATTATACAGGTCAAGGAACCGGCGGTGGAATACATCGGCAACTTTGGTGCTCAGTTGCTGGCTCATGATGGAATAGCAGAGATGCAGGTACACTTTTTCTCTTTTCACCAGCACATGAGGCTTCTGCTGGTCGATGATCTTTTTTAATTTTTTGTCTTTGGAAAGATGGGCAATATGCTGCATCAGCAATTAATTTGAACCCAAGTTCTGGAATTTATCTTATTCCTAATAAAAAACCCAAACGGTGAACATTAAATAATTGTTCACCGTTTGAGCAGTAATTACCGGTTTTTGTTTTAGATTATTAAGGTAATAATACCCTGTCAATCACATGCACCACGCCATTACGGCACATCAGGTTAGTGCCCACAATATTCGACAGGTTGGTGCCATTGCCATTCCCTTTGATCGTTGGGCCTCCGCCTGTGCCGTTGGTTAAATTAATGGTAGTATTGCCGCCCGCCAGCATGGCCAGGTTACCGTTAGCCAGGTCAGAAGAAAAAGCCCTGCCGCCAACTACATGGTACCTTAATACCGCCAGCAAAGTCGGCATCGGGATATTGTTAATATCGGTTAAGCTGAGTGCGCCTAAAAGCTGTGTAAATGCTGCATTGGTTGGTGCAAACACGGTAAGGGTTGCCGAACTTAATGTAGCAATCAATGTAGGATCTCCTCCGGGGCCGTTATTAGCCCTTACAATGGCTTTTACCAGTGAGTCTAAACCCGATCCGGGCGCCTGGGCAGTTGCCACAATATTGCCGGATGGTTTGTTTAATGCTTTTGATAACTGGTGAATAACCCCATTGTCGGCATTAACATCAGCAACGGCAACTTTTATACCATTTACATAAACTCCCGATGTGTTCCGGGTAACAAAAACCGAATCGCCACCGGCGGTTATCACTTTGGCATTAGGACCAGCCGGTACCGAAGCAGCCAGAATTTTTGAACCAATGGTATGGTATAATAACAGATCGCTGAGCTGGGTTGAACTTAAGGATGCAACAGTGGTTGAATTGATGCCTGCACTTGCAAAAGCGGCGTTATCGGGCGCAAATACAGTAAATGGGCCTGCTCCACTTAATGTGGAAGCTAAATTGGCCTTTACTACCGCTTCTTCCAATACACTGAAATTTGCTGAATTAACCACCACATCGGTGATGGTATTGGTGGTTACAATTGGATCATCGTCTTTATCGCAGGATGATAAACTGATCAATGAACCCGCTAATACAGCGAATAATAATTTGTTGAATGTCGTTTTCATTTGTTTAATTTTTTTGTTTTTTTATTAAACAGAATGAAACTTCATTTAGTTCATAGCTTTTTTAAAAAAATTTTTTGTGTTTATGATTTCAATAAAAAAAGTTTTCTTTATTAAACAGTTTAGTATAAAACAGTTTCAGAATTCAGTTCACATCCCAACTCATCTCCCCGCCCTTTTCATCTTTCAGACTGATCCCGATAGAGGCTAACTGGTTCCTGATCTTATCACTGGTGGCAAAATCCCTTTTCGCCCTGGCTTCTTTTCTTATTTCTACCAGGAGGCTCATCACCTCATCCAGCTTGCCGCTTTCAGAAGCAGTATTCTTCAGACCAAACACGTCTTCCAGGTATGCTTTGAACTTCTGTTGCAGTAATGCCAGCGTGGCCGGCGAAACTGCATCCGCATTTATCAATCCGTCCTTGATTGAATTGATCACCGGCACCAGTTCAAACATATTGCCTAAAACCTTCGCTGTGTTAAAATCATCGTTCATGAATTCATCAAACTCATTCACCAGTTTATTCACTTTGGCATCCAGCTCTGCATCGCTTGCCAGTTTTTTATTGTCAATGGCCAGTTTTTTCAGTGTTTCATACGCATCCCACAACCGCTTCAATCCTTTCTCTGATGCCTGCAATGCTTCATTACTGAAATCAAGTGTGCTCCGGTAATGCGTTTGCAGCATGAAAAACCGGACCACGACCGGTGGATATGCTTTTTCCAGAAGCGGGTGGTTGCCGGTGAATAATTCTTCCGGTAAAAACCCGTTGCCCAGCGATTTGCTCATCCGGGTGCCGTTCACGGTAAGCATGTTCGTATGCATCCAGTAATTGGCGGGGCTGGTATGGTAGCAGGCCTGGCTCTGTGCGATCTCGTTGGTGTGGTGTGTGGCAGCAAGGTCCATGCCGCCGCCGTGTATGTCAAATTTCTTTCCCAGGTATTTTTCACTCATGGCCGAGCATTCAATATGCCAGCCCGGGAACCCCATGCCCCAGGGACTTGGCCATTGCATGAGGTGTTCGGGCTTAGCTTTTATCCACAAGGCAAAATCAAGCCGCCCTTTTTTTTCATCCTGGCCACCCAGCTCCCTTGTTCCTTCCAGCAGGTCTTCCATTTTCCGGTTGGTGAGAATACCATAGGGCTGTTCCTTATTGTATTTCTCCACGTCAAAATAAATGGTGCCGTTCACTTCATAGCCATACCCGTTGGCAAGTATCTGTTTGGTCATTTCTATCTGCTCTGCAATATGGCCGGTAGCAGTTGGTTCAATGGAAGGCGGCAGGTTGTTGAGCAACTGCATCACATGGCGGAAACCCAACGTATATTTCTGAACGATCTCCATCGGCTCCAGCTGCTGAAGCCGGGCGATCTTGCTGAACTTGTCATCGCCCTCATCGCGGTCGCCTTCCAGGTGCCCCGCATCGGTTATGTTGCGTACATAGCGCACTTTGTACCCCAGGTAAAGCAGGTACCGGTAAATGATATCAAATGATATGAACGTGCGGCAGTTGCCCAAATGCACATCACTGTAAACCGTGGGGCCGCACACATACATGCCCACATGGCCGGGAGTGATGGGTTTAAACTCTTCTTTTTCTCTTGAAAGGGTGTTGTATATTTTTAAAGACATGGTTGGTTTGTAGTTTGTAGTTTGTGGTTTGTATTGCATCACCTGCAATCCAACAAGCTAATAAGAAACAGGATGTAATTCTTTGCAAAGATATTAAGCTATGCCGCAAGGGCAACAGAAATCCTGGTATGGGAAGAATGCGTTCATGTGAACCGCTAAGGTATTATTTTTTGCCCAATTGCACATCGGCAAAAATGGGGAAATGGTCGCTCAGCTTTTTATGGATGCGTATGAACTGTTTCACTTCAAACCGGTCGTCAACAAAAATATTGTCGATCCGCAATATGGGCGATATCCCGCTGAAGGTCCTTCCCAGCCCTGTGCCCTTTTCAACAAAGCTGTTCTTCATGGTACCGCCAATGGTATGATAGGCATAGCTGTTGGGAAGGTCATTGAAGTCGCCGCTTAAGATGACCGGGTAAGGGCTCTTTTCCAATTCAGCCCGTATCCTCTCGGCCTGCACCTGCCTTCTTAAGAACCCTCTTTTGAATTTGCCCAGGATGTTTTTTGATTCTTTGATCGTTTTTTCCTCCCCGATGGTCGGTTCTTCAATATACTTTAAGTTAGACCGGCTGAACCGCAGGGTCTGCAGGTGGATATTGAATACCCGGATCGTATCGACTCCCTTTACAACATCTATATACTGAAAAATGGAATTATAATCATGGGGATAAAAAGAAACCGTTCTTTTATTGATGACGGGATATTTTGAAAAGATGATGATACCGAAATGGGCATATCCCCAAAAATCTTCTTTTACATTGTAGGAATAAAAATAATCCGGGTAACTGAGTTTCTTCAAAAACTCATCCATGTGGCCATGGTCCCTGATGGTACTGTCTTCAGCAACCATTTCCTGGAAGCAGGCAATATCGGGCTGGTATTCGTTGATGATGTCAAACATGCGCTTCTTTACTTCAGGATGTTTTTTATCATCCAGCACATTGAACTGGGCCACGTTCCAGGTCATTACCCGGATGGTACCTGCGGGTTTTTCCTTTTCCTGTGCAGGAGAGAGCCGGAAGGGCAGTATGTTGTTGATGGGCTTGTATGCAAACAGGATGGCAACCACCGAAATGAGCGCCCGCCTGGGTTTTACAAACAGCCAGAAAACAATAAAAGCAACAAGGACCAGTAAAATATAGAATGCGGTCAGGTTTAATAATCCCACCGGCCAGAAATATGCCGGGCTGAACAGATAGCTGTAGCTTCCCAGCAGGAAAAGAACCCCTGCAAGGATATTTGCAATGATGAAGATCCGTTTTGTCTGCCGGCGAAGAAAACCTTTGGCCATTGTATAAAGATAATGCTAAGCGAACTAAAAGGATTTTAAAGGAGCGAAACTGCAGAACCCTGAGGCTTATAACATTGCCACACTGCCGGTATGAGGTATTTGTCATTACCCGCCTTCGGCAAGCTCAGGCTGACAGCCCGTTTAAAAAAAGACATTATTGATACGCTATTCTTCGCTGGCCTTTTTTAAAATATCCTTTTCCTCCCTGGTAAGGTGGCTGTATCCTTTCTGGCTTATTTTGTCGAGTATCTCATCAACCCGCTGCTGTGTAATGTTCGATGTCTTATGATAGGGGCTCCTGTTCCCGGTATTGTAAAAGACCTTTTCTTTAACCGACTGTTTTTTATTGCCCGGGTTGGGATTGAACAGGTTGATGAACCAATGGTAGAGTTTGTTCATCCAGGTGCCGGCATCGATCTTATTTCTCAGGAGCATTACAAACAAAAACCCGGCAAAGGCCCCGCCTATATGTGCTGCCGTGTAAACCGGGGGCTGGCCGGCAACGGAAACCAGGTCGATGGCAACATAAACAACCGTGAGCACCCAAACCGGTATCCCACCCATGATATGCCTGAAAAAACGGTAGCCGGGAGCGATGATGGTTGCAGCAAGCGCCACCGCCAATACCGCGGGGTTTGCACCTATTATCCAGGTATCAGCAACTGCCGGGGAAGGGACGATATAAGCGGTGGCCACAAAGAACAGGGCTCCCGTAAAACCTCCGTATAAATAGACCGGGATGAGTTTCCGGTTGCCGGTAAGGTCCTGCAATACAGAACCAAAGGCCCACAACCAGAGCATATTGCTGAGGATCCGCAATAAAGCCACATCACTGAACATATAGGTCAGTACCGTCCATGGCCGTTGGACCAGTTTATTCATATTGGCCGGCAACTGGAACCAGTTGACCACATCGGTATAAAAAGCAGCATCGGAGTTTGTGTTCACCGCAACGGCCGTTTTAATTACAAGCAGCACCAGGAAAAAGATGGTATTGAGCACAAAGAGCCACATCAGCGCATTATCCGGCTGGCCCAGCGTAAAACGCTGCTTTTTTACTTTATACTCCTGGTAGCGGTCTGCTTCTCCCATGGTAGAAAACTTTGTACTGTGAAATTACAAACAGTTGCTGCAAACTAATGTTGTGTCAATAGAAAGTTTTTTTATTACCCTTGTTCCATACCAGCACCAGTATGAACCCCATGGCCAGTCCGCCCAGGTGGGCAAAATGGGCAATGTTGCTGCCGGTGGAAGATACGCCGCCAAAAAGGTCAATGGCGGCCATGATGGCAACAGCATACTTTGCTTTTATGGGTACCGGTAAAGGAAATATGATCAGTTCGGTGTTTGGGAAAAGATATGCAAACGCGGCAAACAATCCCATGATGGCACCGGAAGCACCCACTGCCGGAGAGAATTCAAGGACCAGATGGGCAAAACCGGCAGCAAGGCCGCAGGCAAAATAGAAAATGAAGAACCGTTTGGGCCCCCATACCCTTTCCAGCATGGTGCCAAACATCCAGAGGGCAAACATGTTAAAAAGCAAATGAGCAAATCCTCCGTGGGCAAACATGTGCGTCACCAATTGATAGGGGCTGAAGTAAGGTGTCTGGTAAGGATAAAGGGCGATCTTACCGGTTATCTTCTGGTCCAGTATGGTTTCCGGGCTTGGGCCGTCAAACATCATCTGTATAAAATAAACCAGCACATTGATGATGATCAGGTTAAGCACCACCGGTGTTGTGCGCTGAAAACTGCTTCCGTATTTGTTATATGCCATTGTACAAATTTAGTGGTTAATCGGGTTTCAATTTCAGCAGCACCACACATTCAATATGGTGTGTGTGTGGGAACATATCCACCGGCTGGATCTTTTCCACGCTGTATCTTTCTGCCAGCAGGTTCAGGTCCCTGGCCTGCGTGGCGGTGTTGCAGCTTACATACACGATCCTGGGCGCTGCGATCTCCAGCAGCTTATTGACCAGCTTCTCGTGCATGCCGGCACGGGGCGGATCGGTTCTCACCAGATCGGGCCTGCCGTGTGTGGCAAAAAAATCATCGTTGCATATTCTGGTCACATCGCCTGCAAAAAATTCGGCGTGGCCTATGTTATTCAATGCCGCATTTTCTTTGGCGTCCTCGATGGCCTCCGCTATTGCTTCCACACCAATTATCTTTCCGGCATCCCCGCTTACAAATATGCCGATGCTCCCGGTGCCGCAATACAGGTCGTAAACCGTCTCCTTGCCGGTAAGCCCCGCAAAGTCGCGGGTGATGCGGTATAATTTTTCCGCCTGCCGGGTATTGGTTTGAAAAAATGACTTCGCAGAGATCTTAAACCGGTATTCTTCCGTGCCCGTTGACAGTTTTTCAATGACATGGCCTTTGCCGGAATATACCCGGGGCTCCAGGTCGTAAATGCTGTCGTTCCATTTGGGGTTGATGGTGTACAGCAGCGTGGTTATTTCCGGCACTTCCTGCAACAGGTGATCGAAAAGTCTTTTTCGGTCTTCTTCGGCATCATGGTTAAGGCAGATGTTCACCATCAGTTCGCCGGTTGTACACAGGCGGACGATGATGTTGCGGAGCCAGCCCGTATGTTGCCGTATATCGTAAAAGGAAAGATCATTTTCCAGGGCAAAAGACCGGATGGTATTCCGGATGCGGTTATTCACATCATCCATCAGGTAACATGCATCAATGTCGATCACCTTATCAAAGATCCGGGGAACGTGAAAACCCAGAGCCCCACCCCCTCGCCCCCTAAAGGGGGAGATTTGGAGTCTGCTGATTCCGAAAACCCCAATAAGTTATCAGGTTCTTCACAGGCCCCTCCTTTGGAGGGGTTTGGGATCTCCCTTTAGGGGGTGGGGGGGTCAGCAAATATCTTTTATTACTGAAAGTAAACTCCAGTTTATTTCTATAATGTACCGTATCATCTGCTCCGATGATCGGTAAGATCCCGGGTAGATCTGCTTTGCCTATCCGCTGCAGGTTTTGCTCCACTTCCTGCTGTTTGTACATCAACTGCTTTTCATAAGGAAGCATCTGCCATTTGCAGCCGCCGCAAACGCCAAAATGTTTGCAAAAGGGTTCCACCCTTTCCTTTGAATATTCATGGATCTTTAACGCCCTGCCTTCGGCCCAGTCCTTCTTATTTTTGATAAGCAGTAGATCCACCACATCGCCGGGTACGGCCCCGGAAATAAAGATCACTTTCCCATCCAGCTTTGCCAGGGCCTTGCCCTCCGCCGCATACCCCGACACGGATATGTTCTCCAGTATTTGTTTTTTATTTTTCTTTCGCACGGCAGCAAAAATACCGTTTAAATCCTCCCGATTATTTTTGTTAATGATTTGTAATTGTTAAACAATGCCCATCGGCCCGGATGAAGAATAACCGGTGATTTTAAATACATTTGCTATCCTTAAATCACCATGAAAAAATACCAACTACTTCTTTTTGCACTGGCGGTTTGTAATGCGGCGTTTAGCCAGGGCTACCAGGTAAGCCTGAAAGCCCCCGACTTTAAAAGCGGCATCACCTACCTTACCTATTACATGGGCAGCAATTTTAATGTGGCCGACTCGGCTGCCATCAGCAACAAAGGCACCGCAGTTTTTAAAGGGGCAACCAAACTTCCACCGGGTATATATGCCATCTTTTTCCCCGGAAACAGGCAACGGGTTGAATTCCTGGTTGATAAAGAACAGGTGATCGCTGTTACTGCCGATACCTCCGACCTGATCAATAAAACAATGGTAACCGGTTCAAAAGAAAACATCCTGTACGAGCAGTACCAGCGGTTTGCTGCTGCCAAAGGAAGGCAGATACAACAGGAGCGCAACAGTTATGCGGCGTCCCAAACAAGGGAAGATTCCCTGCTGCACGAAAAAAATTACAACACGTACAACAAGCAGTTGAATGACTACCGGGAGGGCATCATAAAGAACCAGCCCAATTCCATGATGGCTACGTTGCTGAAAGCCATGAAAGAGCCCCCGGTGCCAACAAGGGTGCCGGTTACCAAACAGGATTCCCTGAACAATTATTACGAATACAAGAACCATTACTGGGACGGCATCAGCTTCATGGATGACCGCATCATAAGAACACCCTTCTTCTTACGCAAACTGGAACGTTATTACCGGGAGGTGATCTCGCCGGTGGCCGACAGCATCATAAAAGACGTGGATTATAAATTATTGCTGGCCAGGTCGGCACCGGAGATGTACAAGTTTTTGCTTAACTGGCTTACCGATGAATTCATCAACCCGAAATACATGGGGCAGGATGCTGTATTTGTACACCTGTTCGACAAATACCACAGCAAGGGGTTAAGCAAATGGCTGAACGAAAAACAAATGGAGGCGATCAACCGCCGGGCCTACATGCTTATGGCAAACCTGATCGGCGATAAGGCGGCCGACCTGGAAATGCTGGACCCTTCCGACAAGCCTTCTTCGCTTTATAATGTAACTGCTGATTATACGGTCGTTTGTTTCTGGGACCCCAACTGCGGCCATTGCAAGGAAATGGTTCCCAAACTCGATTCGGTATATAAAGCCAGTTGGAAACAGCACAATGTGAAGATCTATGCAGTACTTACCCCGGACGGGAAGGGCGACGTTAAGCCGGAATGGATGCGTTTTATCAGCAGCCAGAACCTGGGAGACTGGACGCATGTGTATCAAACCAAAGAAATGGAAGCCCGGAATAATGCTGAACAGCGGCCGAGTTTCCGGCAACTGTACGATATTACCATGACACCTACCCTATACCTGCTGGATAAGGAAAAACGCATCATTGCCAAAAAACTTACCTGGGAACAACTGAATGAATTGCTGGAAGTGAAATGGAAATCTCCTTCCGCCAACTAAAACAAAACTGCTGATGAAAAAATTTTATTTGCTGCTCCTTATTGCCTGCTGCTGCTACCCGGCGTTTTCCCAAACACTGTTCACCTATGGCAGCAAGGCGGTTGATAAAGACGAGTTCCTGCGGGCCTACAACAAAAATAAAACGCCCGTTACCGATAAGGAAAAGGCCCTGAGGGAATACCTTGACCTGTACGTGAGGTTTAAGCTGAAAGTAAATGCCGCCCTGGATATGAAGCTGGATACTCTGCCCCAGCTTCAATACGACGCACAGAGTTTCCGTGGCCAGATAGAAGACAGCTATCTCAATAATGAAAAAGCGCTCAATACACTGCTTGACGAAGCCTTCAGCCGCAGCCAGAAAGACCTGCATGTGCTGCATTTTTTCGCCCCCGTGGGTAATCCGCTTACGCCGGATGACACGGCAAAAATATACAAGGCCATTTCCGGTTTATATACTTCCCTGGCTTCCGGCAAAACAGATTACAATAACCTTGTTGAAGAGGCGGGGCCCGGGAGCATCCGGCTGTCGGATATTGGTTTCATAACCACATTCTCCCTGCCGTATGAATACGAAAATATCATTTACGGACTGGGCAAAGGACAGGCAAGTAAGCCAACCCGCTCAAAAAGCGGCTGGCATGTATTTAAAGTGATCGACGAAAGGAAGGCAGCAGGCAAATGGAAGATCGCCCAGATACTGCTGGCTGTACCCCCTGAGTTGCAGGCGGGAGACCGGTCCCTGCTGGAAAAAAAAGCCGATTCGATCTACCAACTGTTACAAAAGGGCGCCGACTTTGGGATGATGGCCAGGCAATTCAGTGATGATAAGTTAACCTATGGCAACAACGGAGAACTGCCCGAATTCGGTTCGGGAAGATACCAGGCCTCTTTTGAAAAGGAAATTTTTAAACTGGGCCGGGATGGCGAAATAAGCAAACCCTTCCTGACCGATTACGGGTACCACATTGTAAAAAGGATAGCGCACAGCCCGGTATCAACAGACAAGAATGACCTGGCCTTTCTTTTTGAACTGAAACAAAAAGTGCAACAAGACGCAAGAATTAATATAGCCAAAGAGCTTTTTGTAAAAGAAGTAATGAAGCAGGTAAGTTTTAAAAAGACCGGGGCCGTTCCGGATGCAGAACTTTTCCGCTATGCAGACAGTGTGCTGGCAAAGCCCGCTTCAGAAACAGGCAATACTGCTCTTTATCCCATCAGCAATAAAACCATCTATACTTTTGCCCGATCAAAACTCACCGGAAAGGACTGGCTGGACTTCATCCGCAACTACAAAGGCAGCGCTGAACTTTACCAGGGTGAGACCAACGCTGCGCTGGTTGAAAAATTTGTCACCGCAAATACGCTGGATTACTATAAAGCGCACCTCGAAGATTTTAATCCTGAGTTCAGGTACCAGATGCAGGAATTTAAAGACGGGAATGTGCTTTTTGAGATCATGGAAAGAAATGTGTGGGGAAATGCCTCTGCCGACAGTTCCGCTTTGCTGAAACATTATAACACTAATAAAAATAAATACCTGTGGGCATCCAGTGCAGATATCCTGCTTTTCAATTGCTACAACAAAACCATTGCAGACGGTGCACGGGAATCTTTGAAGGGCGGAAAAGACTGGAAAAAGATCCTGGAAGAAGCCAACAATACCATCCAGGCAGATTCGGGCAGGTTTGAACTTACACAGATACCCGTGGGCATTGATCCAAAACTCCCTGCAGGGACCATTACCGAAACGGTCATCAGTCCCCAGGATGGTTCGGCCGGTTTTGTCAGGATCATCCGGCAATACGAGGCAGGATTACAAAGAACATTTGATGAGGCAAGGGGACTTGTTATCAATGACTTCCAGAATATCCTGGAGGAAAAATGGATCGGGGAATTAAAAAAGAAATACCCGGTGAAGGTAAACGAGGCGGTCTTCCGGTCCTTGTTGAAATAATGACAATAGTTTTACAGACTTAAAACCTGCCTGCAGCAACCGTTGGCAGGTTTTTTGCGTATATGGGTTGAACAGGAAAACCGGCAGTAAATCTTTGCCTTATTCCTTTCTTTAATACCCAAATGCATTACCCCTTTATGAAAACTAAAAAGCCTTCTTTATCCAGGAGGGCTTTTTGTTTTTTACAAGAGGAAGACATAAGGAACCGGTCTATTGTTGGCGAATAAAGAAGCCTTTCTTTTCCGGCTATGTGAAACGTACGGCGTATTTGTAAGGATCTGCCCCTGGCAGCTGTTTTGAGCAGTTGGTTTCAAAATCCGGACACAACTTGTCCCGCTTAAAGCGGGAGCCTGGTAGAATTATACGGGCCCGGGTGATCCCGTAATCAATGCGTTTGTAAATTGGTCATTATGGTGTGAACACCTGTCTGCCGACAGGCAGGCTTACGCCAGTGGGGGCTGAAGAAAACCATTTCAGCCTATTTACATTTTCCGCTGCCAAGGCATCTTGTACAGGTTTGGTCTTCATAAACATAACCCGATTGTTTAATTTTTCTAACATTACCATAACTATCTGTACCATTAGTTATTTCCCAGGTTTTAAAAGATGACACTGTGATTTTTCCGCTTCCATTGCAGCGCTCACAACTGCATATGGCTTCGGCTTTAGGTTGGGTAACAACGGGGGCCGGAGATGTATTGGCAGATTTTTTTTCATCCCATGCTTTCTGCTGCCTTGCAATTTCCCGGTCCCTTTCTACTTTAGAAACAAACTTTGATGAGCCTGTTATACCAAATTCCTTTAACAGGTTTGTCCTTTCTGATGCCGGGTACCTATCGTAAAAGCTGTAATAGCTTTCATTAAAATTACCTGCAGCTTCCAGGGAGATATAGACCAGGAAGTTCAACCTGGGAAATTGATAATTCAATTGATTAAAACATTTATTCAGGTCTTTTGACGCTTCAGCGTATCTACCCATTTTTAAACCCAGTATGCCACGGTAATAATAGGCATCAGCATATAAGTTATTTAGATTTATGGCTTCCGTGTATTTTTCGTAAGCAGTTGTTCTGTTCCCGGCTTTATCATATTCCTGCGCTTCATTAAATAACTCTTCCCATTTAACACGGATGTTTTTTTCGGTAAGTCTTTCATGATAGATATCTGAAAGCGTTTTTTTTATGCCATAGGAAGTATCACTCAGGTAATTGTATTTTAAGGCGTTTTCGTAATCTCCCATATTGGCATACATTCGTTTTATGGGAATGGAATAATAGTAAATATAAACCGATTTATGTGTTTGTTTTTCATAGGCAATTTGGGCTTTCAGATAAGCTTCCAGTGCAGGTTCATATTTGTCCTGCCTATCCAGTATCTTCCCTTTCAGGGCCATCCTTTGCTCAATCTCATCCTGGTGAAAATCCCCGGGTGTACAGTTATCAAGTTCAGAAAGAGCTTTATCAAATTCTTCCATCTCTTTATACACGAGCGCTTTGTAATAAGAAGTGTTGCACCAGCCATATTTTTTATAAGGCTTATCGGCTTTGGTTAAGTTTTTAATAGCTTTTTTTCCTGCTTCCTTTACATCCGCATTTTCTTTAGCCAGGTCACTTTTAAATTCGTTGTACGCTTCCTGCAATGCAACAATATAAGTACCCTGGCATAATACGGTTTGCGTAAAACTGTAAAATGTAATCAGCAAAAGTGTTTTTTTCATGGTTTAAAATTAGCAAATGCTTTATATGCAGCTATACCCACTGTATGGTATTTTTTACTTAAAAGTAAGAGATATATATGTTCCACTGGCGCAAGCCTGCCTGTCGGCAGACAGGCTTGCACCAGTAGGGGGTGTATTTTATTCCGTTTAGTGAGCTACGAAACGGGGCTTGGGGATTACAAGAAAGAAAATACCGTTAAAAGACTATATGAAAGTTCATTTAATTATCCAATCTTTGGTATCGTTTTAAACCATTTTATCACTAATAATGCCAAAAATTGAATCTATTCAAGGCGAGGCTGATAACGTTAAGTAAAATGAAAAAGTATATTGTTACGATTCTGTCATCCTTAATTTTTACCATTTCCTGCCAGAAAAATTACGAGGTTCAGGGTACAGTTAAAGGAAACCTGCTAAATGATAATGCTTATATAGTGGATAGTTCTGCGGTTAATGCATCAGGAGTGAATAGCTTATCCATAAATAAAGCAAAGACAAGCTACCGGCCTAAAATTGGAGACATCATACTTTCCGGACCATCTGGTATTAATCCATATGGACTTCTGAGAAAGGTTGTTAATATTACCGACCAGCCTGCTGAGGTCGTATGTCAAACAGTTCAGTCTGATTTAAATGAGGCATTTAAACAGCTTTCAATAAACCAAAAATATCTTGACACATTCACATCAAATGCAACCTTCCTCACAGGTCCGAGTTTAACCTTAAATTTTAATAATAATATCACACTGGCAAACGGTATAAAGCTGAATGGGGTTTAAAGTTCAATCTTCCCGAGATCAATATCCAATACGAAAAAAAAGAAGGTTCTTTGTTACCAGAAAAGTCTTGATAAAAGCGGAATTAAACACAGAAGGAAGCACATTGGAAATCCAAAACCCCAATAATACAAATCTTGAACTCCTTTCAGAGAAGATCATCAGGGATTTTTCCTTACCCCCGATCACCATACGCATACCTGTTGTTACACCACTTGGTATACTGGTTTTGCCTGTCATTTTTACTCAAAATATTGCGATAAAGATGTTCCCGATCAAAATAACAGGTAAGGCAAAATGGGTGATCTTACCAAAATTTACAGCAGTTTTAGGGGCAAAGTTTGAAAATGAAGTCTGGACTAATATAAGTTCATTTACTTCAGATGTTTCAGCAATGCATCTTGCAAGAGGTGATTTCGCTCCAACATTATCAGTGGAAGCAACAGCAACCTTGCTTAAGCCTGTATACGAGATCAGGCCT
This sequence comes from Chitinophagaceae bacterium, assembly GCA_016710165.1. Lineage (NCBI taxonomy): Bacteria > Pseudomonadati > Bacteroidota > Chitinophagia > Chitinophagales > Chitinophagaceae > Chitinophagaceae bacterium. The sequence goes on from JADJLJ010000001.1 coordinate 2,279,598, forward strand.
TATGGTCTTGATATCTTTAAAGGCTTTTTTGAAGTTCCAAACGACCTCACCTTTAAAGTTCAGACGGCGTCTCCTAACTATTCTTTAAAATACAAATTGAAAGTTGCCGGTGGAATTAAAACAAAGTTTTGGACAGATAAAGAAAGTGAATTTTCCATTTCAACTAATATACTTGATATTACAATCCTTGAGGGTGATTTTTCACCCTTGGTACTTATTTCTAACCCTTCCAATTATCCTATTACGCAATTAATTTCAGGCACTCTTTGTGCCGGGTATACAATCTGTGATTTTAAGTGTTCGCAAAGCGACTGGAATGCAACAACCGGTACCCCAAAATATGTTGATGCTTCAGGCACTTCAAGAGACGTTAATGGGGCGCTTCTTCAGAATATCATTAATACCTGGGGCTTCAATTCCACTTTTTGCACAAACAGTGGTTCAGGGGCATTAATATTTTACAATACCAGCATTGTTAATGGCGAGGTTAGAGGTAAAGTTAAGATACTTGGCGACTTTGGTACCTGTTCTCCCCCTTACCAGGATATGTATTTCAGGTCTTTTAATTTTAAACTGATCTATTCGACATTAAATGCAAACTTGCAAACGACTATTGCAGGGACTTATGCAATAGTAAGTAATGAATTACAGACGAGTCAATAAATAACTTTGTTTGCAATATGGACTAAAGGACAACTGTGGTTGACCTCTTCCCACAAAATCGAAGCGATATAAATTAGAAAATTGGGGCAATATTCATAATTTAAAAAATGAAAAATTGCTCATGAAGAAGTCAAAATTTTCCGAAGCTACTTTTTACAACTGTAAGAAAAATTACGGGGGCCTTTGAGTACCCCACTGGCGCAAGCCTGTCTGCCGACAGGCAGGCTTGCGCCAGTGGGGGGCCAGTGAGGGTTCTTGAGTCACGAACCGGAGCGGGGGGATTGAATAAGGAACAAGGAATTTAGAAGTAGTATCCTCTACAGAAGCTGCTTTACCACATTCCCTACCATATGCGGCCTGCCCAGTGTATAATAGTGCAGGATGGGTACGCCCGATTTTTTCAACTCCTGCGACTGCATAAGCAGCCACTCTGTTCCCACCTGCTCCACCGCTTCCGGGGTCTTGCATTTTAAGATCTCGCTGCTCAGCGCAACGGGAAGGTCAATGTGAAATACTTTAGGAAGCATGGTTAACTGGTTAACACTGTAAATGGGTTTCAGTCCCGGGATGATGGGAACATTGATCCCGGCTTCCCGGCAGGCTTTTACAAAAGCAAAGAACTTTTCATTGTCGTAGAACATCTGGGTAACAACATAGTCGGCCCCCATGTCTACTTTCATTTTCAGGTAGTGCAGGTCGCTTTCCATGTTGGGCGCTTCAAAATGTTTTTCGGGATAGCCGGCCACGCCGATACAGAATTTTGTACGGCTGGTGTTCTTCAGGTCTTCTTCCAGGTAAATGCCGGAGTTAAGATCAACCACCTGCTTCAACAGGTCGCTGGCAAATTTATGTCCCCCCGGTTCGGGCATAAAGGCTGTTTCATTCTTGGCGGCATCGCCCCGCAGCACCAGCACGTTGTCGATGCCCAGGTAGTGCAGGTTGATCAGGGCGTCTTCGGTTTCATTGATGTCGAACCCTCCGCAGATAAGATGAGGTACCGTATCCACGCTGTATTTGTTCATGATGGCAGCGCAGATGCTTTCGGTACCGGGCCGCTTGCGCACCACCACTTTCTGGAATGTGCCGTCGGGGGTTTTTTTGAACACGTGTTCGCTGCGGTGATAGGTTACGTTTATATAAGCCGGCCTGAACTCCATCAGCGGGTCCAGGTGCTGGTACAACGACTGGATACCCTTTCCTTTAAGCGGTGGTAGTATCTCAAATGAAATAAGGGTGTCTTTGGCTTCTTTGATGTGATCGGTTACTTTCATCGGTGAAATTAGTTATGCAAACTTACTTAAGCTGTGCTAAAAATGAACAGCATGCTTAGTAAACGATCTGGTCTAAGAACAGGGTGCTGTATTTATAAAAGACCGGGACTATGACCGACCTGTTCCGGTATTGGGACTTCCGGACGATCCAGGCATTGTTGTTATACCATACCAGGTCGATAAGGATGTTTGATTTATATCCTTCATAATAATTTGTCAGGATGTCGCCGATGCCTGTTGGTAAGGTATCTTTTACTCCTCTTACAATAAAATTTTCTGCTGACCCTTCGTTAAATGTGTTGTAATTATCCCCAATCGCGGCAGGGTATTTACAAAACAGGTTGGAATTGTTATTGGCATATTGATAAAGCCCGTCTGCTTTCACATTCAGGTAGTATACCGTTGTATCGGCATCCACATCTATCACATTCAACCATTTCTCACCACCGAGGGTGTCTTCGCTTTTTGCTTTATGGGTCATGATGTAGGACTGGTATAAACTACCGTCCTGGTTATAAATATAATAGCGGTATGTCCAGGTGGTACCAACCTTTGGTTTCTGGGTTGCCGGGTTCACACCGCCGCTGAATACGGTCCCGTCTATTTCTTTCTGGCAGGAAACCAGGGTTATTGCAGAAAGAATGATGAAAAAAAGAATGCTGCTTACCCGGTTGTACATCTATCCCCGTTTTAATGATGATTGGTTCAATAAAATTAATCAAAAAGTTGGTTATCCCGTACTTTACCTGCTAAGGGTAGTGTCCTGTTTTGAATGGTTGTCATCCTGAGGAACGAAGGATCTCCTGATCAGGATCGTTTGCTTAACCTGAGATCCTTCGTTCCTCAGGATGACAGGTCACAAAATATTCAAAATAGGACACTACCAGCATAAGAGGGCTTGCCCGTTTGCAACCAGCTCCCAAACTGCTGTTAATTATCCGGCCCGCTTCTGCCGTTTGCTGCTTTATCCTATTTTTGCTTAAATACAGCATGTTGAATTTAACCATACAAACCAGGGGCCTCGTAAAAGTTTATGGCAGCCGCACCGTTGTAAACCATGTTTCCTTTGAGGTAAAACAGGGGGAGATCGTTGGTTTGCTCGGGCCCAATGGCGCCGGTAAAACCACCTCGTTCTACCAGGTGGTGGGACTTGTTAAGCCTGATGAAGGAGAGGTTTTTCTCAATGATATCAATATCACAAAGCTCCCCATGTACAAAAGGGCGCAAATGGGTATTGGCTATTTGCCACAGGAAGCGAGTGTTTTCAGGAAGTTAAGTGTGGAAGATAATATCCTGGCGGTGCTGGAAATGACCAAACTCAGCAAAAAGCAGCAAAAAGAAAAAATGGAGACTCTGCTGGACGAGTTCAACCTGCAGCGGGTACGTAAAAATAACGGCGATACCCTCAGTGGCGGCGAAAGGCGGCGAACCGAAATTGCCCGGGCCCTGGCAGTGGACCCTAAATTCATTTTACTCGATGAGCCCTTTGCCGGCGTTGACCCGATCGCGGTGGAGGACATACAGGGGATCGTTGCCAAACTGAAGTTCAGGAATATCGGGATACTTATCACCGACCATAACGTGAACGAAACCCTTTCCATCTGCGACCGGGCTTACCTGCTCATCGACGGAAAGATATTCACCCACGGCACGGCTGAAGAACTGGCCGGTGACGAACAGGTACGCCGCCTCTACCTCGGTAAGAACTTTGAATTAAAGCGCAAGGATTATTTACATGATGAAGCTGCCCGATAATTTTTTATCTTGTCGGGGAAATGAAACTGCTCTCTCCCGCCATATCCAAATTAGCCCGTATGCGTCTCTGGCGTATCGAGAACTGGAGCAGCCATCCCGTGGCCGTTCAGCGGGAGGTATTGCAGGAGCTGGTCACCGCAGCCCAATACACCGAATTTGGCAGGAAGTATAATTTCTCAAAACTGTTCACCCTGCGGGAATTCAAAAAAAATGTTCCCATTCATGAGTACGACGACATAAAGCCCTATATCCTGCGGATGATGGAAGGGGAAGAGAATATCCTGTGGAATACCCCGGTGAAATGGTTCGCCAAATCTTCGGGCACCACCTCCGACAAAAGTAAGTTCATTCCCATCAGCGAGGAAAGCCTGTACGACAACCACTTTAAAGCCAGCAAGGATGTGCTGAGTTATTACTATAAAAATTTCCCGTCCAGCGACCTGCTGACCGGTAAAGGACTGGTTGTGGGTGGTTCTCACCAGATCAGTAAGGTAAACGAAGACATACAGTATGGCGACCTCAGTGCCGTGCTGATGCAAAATTCCCCTTTCTGGGGACAGTGGATACGGACGCCCGAGTTAAGCGTGGCCCTGCTGGACGAGTGGGAAATGAAAATTGAAAAACTGGCACAGATCACGGCCAACGAGAATGTTACCTCCATTGCAGGAGTACCCACCTGGACCCTTCTTTTATTAAAGCGGATCCTGGAGATAAAAGGTAAATCAACCATCCGGGAAGTGTGGCCGAATTTAGAGCTCTACATCAACGGGGGCGTTTCATTCATTCCTTACAAAGACCAGTTTGATAAGCTCATTGGTGAAAAAATAAACTACCTGGAAATATACAATGCCAGCGAGGGCTTTATCGCTGCGCAGGTAAAACCGGATGACGATGGCATGTTGTTATTCACCGAACATGGTATTTTTTATGAGTTCATGCCGGTGGAAGAATACAAAAAGAAAGACCCGGTAACGGTTGGTTTAAAAGACGTTGTTCCCGGGAAGAACTATGCCCTCATCATCAGCACCACCGGCGGGTTGTGGCGATACCTCATCGGCGATACCATACAGTTCACCAGCCTTGATCCATACAAGATAAAAATCAGCGGAAGGCTGAAGCACTATATGAATGCCTTTGGCGAGGAGGTGATCGTTGATAATTCTGATAAAGCCATTGCAATGGCTTCTGAAAGAACAAATGCCGTGGTGAACGATTATACGGCCGCCCCGGTTTATTTCAGTGAGAACAACAACGGCGCACACGAGTGGCTGATCGAATTTGAAAAAGATCCGGATGATTTTGAATTATTTATCACCGAGCTGGATAAAGCTCTTAAAAATATAAACAGCGATTACGAAGCCAAGCGGCATAAGAATATCGCGTTACGCATGCCCATTGTTCATAAACTTCCTAAGGGAACATTCATGGAATGGTTGCGGAGAAAAGGCAAATTAGGCGGGCAGCATAAGGTTCCCCGGCTGAGCAACGACCGGCAGATCCTGGAGGAAATACTTACCATAAAAAATATCGGGCCTGTTTAAGGTTTTGATTTTATCTTGAGAAAAGAAAACGGTCATCTATGAAATTATTAGAAGGAAAGAACGCCATCATCACCGGGGCTGCCCGGGGCATCGGCGAAGGCATTGCGTTAAAATTTGCGGCGCAGGGGTGCAATATTGCATTTACCTATGTAAGCGATAATAGTGCAGAAAAAGCAAAAGCACTGGAAGAAAAGCTGGCTGCCATGGGCGTAAAGGCAAAAGCATGGAAAAGCAATGCGGGTGATTATGCCGCCTGTGAAGGCTTTGTAAACGATGTGCTGAAAGAATTCGGCGCCGTGGACATCTGTGTGAACAATGCCGGCATATCAAAAGATAATTTATTGCTCCGGATGACGCCTGAGCAATGGGACGAAGTGATGCAGGTGAACCTGAAAAGTGTTTTCAACATGACCAAGCAGGTGATACGCCCCATGATGAAGGCAAGAAGCGGCAGCATCATCAATATGAGCAGCGTGATCGGCGAAATGGGCAATGCCGGCCAGAGCAGTTATGCGGCCAGCAAAGCGGGCATCATCGGTTTTACCAAGAGTGTTGCCAAAGAACTGGGCAGCCGTAATATCCGGTGCAATGCGGTTGCCCCGGGCTTTGTGGAAACCGATATGACCCATTACCTGAAAGAAGGCGAAGGCGCTGAAAAATATAAGGCTGATATCCCGTTGGGAAGATTTGCCAGTACCGAAGACATTGCCAATGTCTGCCTGTTCCTGGCCTGTGATATGGGCAGCTATATTACCGGGCAGGTGATAAGCGCCTGTGGCGGATTGAATATTTAATCTCTACATCGCATAAAAACCCCGGGTAGAATCTACCCGGGGTTTTTTATTAGGATGACCGGAACGCTACCGGGTGATTTAATTTTTTATGCGGCCCGAAAAAGATCCGCAACAGGATACGGAATGCAGCCAGCTCAATGAATATGAAACACAATCCCAGTAAAATGATCAATGCTGCCTGGCCGCTGTGTACATAGGTAAAGAACACGTCAACTCCAATGAATGCAGCTGTTATTGGAAAACCCAGCATTCCCAGGGCTGCCAGCAAAAACAGGAAGCCGGTTGTTTCTTCTTCATATACATAACCATGGAACCGGTTGAGTGAAATATCCCTGTCGATGGAATTTATTTTTTGCAGGCAATAATAGCCCAGTAAAAAAGCCATCAGCACGCCGCTGGTATACAACCCCGTCTCCGTGATATTTACCTGGTCTGCATTAAGCAGCAGGGCTGCCAGTATATAAATATGGCCCGTTAACAAACAGAACCACGCCCGCAAGGCAGATCGCCTGTATGAAAATGAAAAAAGAATGACCGACAGGGCAATGCTCATAAATATAAGCGGCAGGCTCACCCCGGTAAACTGCAGCGACCGGGGGTTTACTTGACCCAGGACCAGGATCGCAATACCCGTAATGGCCAGGGCTCCCAGTAAGATAAACGACCGGAAGAACTGTAATTGTTTCCCGATCCATTTGAACGGGCTCCATACATACCGGAACATGATCGTATCTAAATTCCATTCTTTAACATTCAGGATGTATAAAGAAGCTTTAAAAGCCGACACCGGTTTTTGTTGCGGAATGGTATAATGAAAATACTGGTGATGAACCAGGTAATTCAGCACCGAAGGCGAAACCAGCAACTGGTATGTTCGTAAGAAGGCATTGCCGGCAAAATGGATCAATACCAGCCAGTGAAAACCCAGGGCTGTTTCAATGAACATGATACCGATCTGTGCGGCAGAGGAATAAGCGATCTGTGTCTTTACCGTTGGCTGCGCCCTCGCAATAAGAGTGGCCATAATGGCCGTTAATGCACCAATAACAATGATGCTGATCTTTACCCAAAGCATGTCTTCCCAGAAAGGGTGTGTGCGAAGCAGGAAGAAAACACCGATGTGTACACTGAGTGAACCATAAAAAATGGCCGAAGAAGAAGTGGGTCCTTCCATGGCCCTCGGCAACCAGGTGGTGAACGGAAACTGTGCCGACTTAACCGTAGCCGCCAATATGATCATACAGACAATGAACAGGGCCATTCCCGTATGACCCGTTTGAACAGCGATGTCCTTTGCCTCACCCAACTGGGTAAATGAAATATTCTGATGGGTAAGATGATGCATCATCCACATGGCAAGCATAAGCGAAACGTCGCTGATGCGGTAATTGGAGACCGTCTTCAGTGCATTTTTTACAGGCAGGTACCGGTTCCGGTAGAAAGCGATCAGTAAGAATGAACAAAGCCCCTTGATCTCCCAGCCGATAAAGAGGGTCTCAAAATTTCCGGAGAGGATAATGAAGTTATACCCGGCTGCAAATAAAAGAATGGTGTTGAAAAAACGTTTGTACCCCTGGTCACGGTGCATGTAATACTTGCTGAATGTAGCCACCAGGAAGAATAATAGGGCGCCCACAAAACCGAATACAGCCGTTATCTCATCGTAATACAATTGAATGGCAAAAACAAAATGTTCGGTCTGGTAAAGGGTGGCCAGTTTATAGGTCACCGGCTCAAGTCCATTGAATATCCACCAGACCAGGAACACAACGGACAGTACGATGTAAGATACCTTCGTAACCCGCACGATACGGCCAATAGCTTTTTCACTTTTATTCTGCCAGAACAGCGAGATCAGAAAAGCCAGCAATGGCAGGCCGATGAATAAGATGAGCAGTTGTTCCATTTGTTTTATTTCTAGCTGTTAATTTTATTTGTTTCAGAAAACCCTTCCTGTTTTTTGGTAGTGCATCAGTTTGAAAATTTTGGACTACAAATCTTGTCAGGTTGTCCCGATAGCTATCGGGATGTCGAAGCTAATCGTAGTGCTAAAACACCTTCGACAAGCTCAGGCTGACATCTATTTTTTCAAACTGGTGCACTACCTGTTTTTCCTGCTATGGCTAATCCAGCAGGTACACCGGCAGGTTTTCTTCCGTTGCATGCACAATGTGGTTGGTCTCCATTTCTTTTGCCCCTTCTAAGAATTTCTCCATGTTGTGGATGGTCTTTATTTCTTCCGAAGCGGTGATGGGTTCATATTTTTCAAACACCCCGTTCCTGAAATAATAAAACTGTTCTTCTTCCGGGTGCAGCGCCACCACGTGTACCCATTCATTCCGGTACCACTCAAATACTTCCGGTGTGGACTGAATGGCTTTTAAAACAATATCCGGTTTGTGTTCAACGATCACCAGCAATCGTACCGGGTCGTGCACTTCGATCATCTGCCAGGGCAGGCCGGGCCGCAGGTCGCCATCGCTGCTGTTGGCCACACCAAAAAGGCCCATTACATTGTGCGGCAGTTTGGTGCCGGCGCCCATTTTAATATTATCCACCCGTGAGAAATAATATTCCAGGTTGATGCCCCCGCAAACCAGCCCGATCGGCCGCATCACCGCAGTAAGAATGGATCCGTCGGGATCAGTTGCATGATCATAGCTGTTCAGGAATGCACGGCGGTCGAGGAACAGGCCCTTGGTTGTTTGCCTGTGGCCGATGATGGCAAGCGTGTTCGTGCCATGGCCCAGTTCCGGCCGGGGTTCAAACAAAGAAACCGAACGGTCGTGAATGGCTTTACGTACCTGCTCCAGCCGCTGCCGGGTATTGATGGATGCAAAACGCCTGCTTCTTTCTTTGGCGTTTAGGTTCAGCGCTGTTTCAAAATTCTGTTTGTTGATGAGGTGTTCGCCTGCATTCCCGGCGCTCAGAACTCCTTCGTCGTAATAACCCATCACATCGGCTGCCGTATCATGCATGCTGCCGATGAACTGCGTGGAGCCGGGGATCAGGATCCCTTTTGATGCCAGGTTTTCCCTCACTTTTTTATGATTGAGAATAAATGCCTGTACCCTTGCGTTGGTGGCGCCCGGTCTTCCGCTGCAGGCCCCGCAATCGTGAGCGCCGTGGTGTGGATTGTTGGCGCTGCTGCTTCCGTGCGCTACAATGTAAACGATAGGCGCAAAATTTTTAACCAGCCCGATGCCACGTAAAAAACCTTCGGCCCTTGCCGTCATTTCATCAACAGTATAGCCGATCTGCAATCCATTCTCTACATCGGCTGGGTCCCTGTTTTCTATTGTTAGCGCAGATTGCCTGTCCATATGCCCGTATGCATTTGAAATGGCCGGGCTCATTTTCGGGCTGAACATCATCTGCATCTTTTTTCCCAACGCCCAAAAACCATACGTGATGCTTAAAACAAAGCCGGTGAAAAATCCATGCGTAAGCTTGGTATAGATCGGCTCGTCCTTCCGGGGTTCCTTTGCATCGTATTCTTTGATCAGGTATTTGGGTGTTACCGGTGCAGGACAGAGTTTATCATAAAACTTGCTTCCTTCCTGCTGAAAATAGAACTCCACCCCAAAAAATCCCGGGGCGCCGAATGTTTCGCAGTTCTTATCCACCGCTTCGATATGCCGGCGGATAGAATCCTCCCGTTCATCAATGCAGAAGATGGCCTGGAATGTTTTTTCATTTGACGGGGGCCTCGGTGAGGCGATCGTGATCCCCTTGAGCACCGAATCATAATAGCTCCATTCAAAGGCATCCTGCCACAATTCCAGTACTTCGGCTAATTCTGTTTTAGGAACATCCGCAAATAAGTCAAGCGGTGGTTCTGCAACATGATCGGCCAGCGGCTGCCATTTTTTTCCGAGCTGGTGGTTCAGCGCATCCAGCTCCATCAGCAATTCAAACTCCACCAGTTCCTTCAGGGTAATTATTTTCCGGTCGAGCAAGGTCTGTGGGTTGTCTTCCACCGCAGAAACAAAACCACTCCATCCATGATGGGAAAACTGCTGGTCAAATAAATACTGTTCAAAATATTCTTCTTTTCCAACAATGGTCGTTAAAAGTCCGGCAATGGAATAGTCGCCCGACAGGAATTTTTGACGGACTGCCCGGGTTTTAAAGAAGCTGGTGAAACTTTTTTGCTCCAGCTCCTTCAGGCTTTCCATGAATGGTTTACCGGCAACCGGGAAACTTTCAACGGCAATGCCCTGGTCTAAAAAAGCACAGAGGATGCGGAACAGCAGGGGATGAACTTTGTTATCCAGGTCGATATGGTAGACCTCTTTCCAGTATTTTCTTAACTGCCCGATCCGCGAAAGGTTATTGGTATCGTATTCTGCAGCGGTAAGTTTTTGTTTCCATCCTGCAACGGCTCCTTTTCCTTTTTTGCCGGCGATCACCATCTGAAGCACATCTTCCCGGATGCGTCCTGTTTTATGCAGTTCCCGGAATTCGGGTAACTGCAGGTGCACCTGGTAGCCGAAAATCTTTGATGCCTTGAAAATGGCATCATAAAATTTCATGTGCTGAAAAGCATGCAGGGAGTTGTGATGGATAAAATCCTTCAAGGCCTGCTGCGAAGGCAAAAAATGTTTCAGTTCATGAATAACATGTGCTTCGTCAAAGGAATGGTTGCTCATATAAAATAAAATCGGGCTGGAGAAAACCTCCAACCCTGTTTAAAAAATTAATGCCTTAGTTCCGCTAAGCTGAATTTGGGATTTTTTTCATCCTTTATGTATGATACATCTTTATAAAACTCCACTTTACCGGTATCAATATTATACATGGCCCCCACAATACCTATTTCGCCTTTGTCCAGCATTTCCTCCAGGATAAAACTGCGTTCAATAATATTCTTCACACCACGCTTCACATTCAACGTAGCTACATTCTCAACAAATTTTCCGTTTTTTGAATTCCGCTTATCGATGGCAGTTGTTTCAGATTCGGCATAAACAGCGGGTTGCAATTTGGACAACAGCTCGGTAAGGTTTCCCATTTCTACATGGTCGCAGGCGCCTTTTACTGCCCCGCATTTGGTGTGTCCAAGAACGACGATCAGCTTTGATCCTGCTACTTTACAGGCAAACTCCATGCTGCCCAGTATATCTGTATTCACAATATTACCGGCGATCCTGACAGAAAAAACATCGCCCAATCCCTGGTCGAAGATCAACTCAGAAGAAGTGCGGCTGTCAATACAGCTAAGTATGGTGGCAAATGGCCATTGTCCGTCACGGGTGGCATTCACCTGGCCTAATAGATCCCTTTGTGCTTTTAAATTTTTTACAAACCGGGCATTCCCTTCCTGTAATATTTCCAATGCCATCCTGGGCGTTAAACTGGCTTGTGTTTCTTTTGTATGAACTCTCATTTTAAATTTGATTTGCTTTTTTAAAAAAATTAATGTTTTAAGCCGGTTCAATGAACCGGATCGTTTCTACCGTTATATTTTTAGTCTTCGCATTGCTTCTGAAATCGCGGATGAGTTCCACTACATCGTATGCAATGGACCTGGAATTGGTGCAATCAATGATAACTTTTGAATTTTCCGGGATCTCTTCCAGCTCTTTTATAACACTGGCCTTATTAAAAAAGGAAACCTCTTCTGCCAGCACGAGGTGATGTACTTCATGTCCTTCTTCTGTTGTCACCGTTTCTTTCATGTAATGCGAATTCCGGTAGCTATGGCGGAGTGTGTAAAAAATACCAAATAGTATGCCGATGGTAATTCCTTTTAACAGGTCGGTCAACAAAATTCCTACAACGGTTGCTAAAAAAGGAACAAACTGTTCCCAACCCAGTTTGTACATCTGCTTAAATAGAACGGGCTTCGCTAATTTATAACCCACCATGAATAAAATGGCAGCTAAACTGGCAAGCGGGATCATATTCAACACACCGGCAATGGTAATAGCGCTGATCAATAAAAACACCCCGTGAAGGATGGCCGATAATTTTGTTTTGCCACCAAAAGAAATATTGGCTGAGCTGCGTACTATAACCTGTGTAACAGGCAAGCCTCCTATTAATCCTGAAAATATATTTCCAAGTCCCTGGGCTTTCAATTCCCTGTTGGTAGGTGTAATTCTTTTATTGGGGTCCATTTTGTCTGTAGCTTCAACACTCAGCAGTGTTTCCAGGCTGGCAACAATGGCCAATACAATGGCTATTTTCCAGACCTCAAAATTCGTTATGGCTGAAAAATCCGGAAAGGTGAACTGGTTAAAAAACTCCGTTAAATTATTTGCAACCGGAAGCCTTACAACCTGGTCTTCGGCTAAACTGAAATCCAGTGTTCCCGATTTAAACAGGTAATTCATTACGATACCAAGAATTACCACAACAATGGGGCCTTGTATCAACTGAAAGATTTTATGTTTTTTTGTTAACACCGAATCCCACAATATCAATATAGCTAAAGAGATGACTGCTATCAAAACAGCCCCGGGGGTAATAAAATCCAGCGCCTTTGATATCTCGGTAAACGTATTTTGCCCGTCTGCCTGTAAAAAAGCATCATCCCCTTCTGCGTCCTTATCCCAGCCTAAAGCGTGTGGAATTTGTTTTAAGATTATGAGAAGCCCGATGCCCGTAAGCATTCCTTTAATGACGGAAGAGGGAAAAAAGTAGGCGATAAAACCAGCTTTGGCAAAGCCGAGTGCCAGTTGAATAAATCCGGCTATTACAACCGCCAGTAAAAAAGCAGGCCAGGAACCCAGGGTGGTGATGGCGGTTAATACAATTACAGCCAGGCCGGCAGCAGGACCGCTAACCCCCAATGATGAACCGCTTGCAATACCTACAATGATACCCCCCACAATTCCTGCGATGATGCCGGAAAAAAGTGGCGCTCCCGATGCCAATGCAATACCCAGGCATAAGGGCACTGCAACAAAAAATACGACAATGCTGGCCGGAAGATCACTCTTAAATTCCTTAAATAGGTTATTGTTCTTCATGTAAAACTGTTTTAATTTAATGAAAAGAAGATAGTATTACTATCAAATCAGGTATGGTCTAACAGATCCTTACCACCGGGTTATAAAAAAGGTTGAGAAAGCCTGTAACAGGCACTGTGATTTAACTAAAAAGATGATTATGCCACGTTGGGCGGAGGTACCAGCAGTTCGCCGTGGAAAGCAATATAGGTTCCTGCGTTTTCTGTTTTGTGGTATTGCAGGTCGATGGAAAAAAGATAATCGGTCTTGTGATGGTCGTGCAGAAATTCTTCCGAAACAGAACTGATGTTCTTCGGCGTTTTTTCTTCGGTGCTGTTCCCAAACGGGTTGGCACTCTCTTCTTCGCTGCCGGGCATGGGTGACTGGACGGGGGATGATTTTGAACTTTTGGCCAGTTCCTGCTGGCTGGCAAAAACAAAGGGGGTGCTTACCGTAAGCCACATCAGCAGCAGTATCATAAGAACCGCTGAACCTATTTGAAAAATATTATATGTTTTTTTTCTTGTTGTCATTGAAGGAAGCGCAAATTAATACTTCTGCCCGTGCAAACCAAACCTTCTGCTTAATCAGGCGCAGGATGATTAAATTTTACAATTACCTAACAATACAGCAGGGAAATGGTTGAGACCGGGGGTTAGCAGCATGTTCCTGCACTTCCCGTAAAAACAAGTATGCAGAAACAGGAAAAGCCGGTTCAAGGCTGTACATTTAATATATGAACATACCGCCGGTTTTATGACGCCATACGAAAAACTGTTAACAGACAACAAAACCTGGGCAAAGGAACAGTTGAAAACGGACCCCGCGTTCTTTAAGCGGTTGTCTTCCATTCAAACCCCTGATTTTTTATGGATCGGCTGCAGCGACAGCCGCGTGCCCGCCGATAAGATAACCGGAACACAACCCGGCGAAATATTCGTACACCGGAACATCGCCAACATGGTGGTACACACCGACGTCAATCTTTTAAGTGTGCTGGATTATGCGGTGAACCATTTAAAGATAAAACACGTGATCGTGTGCGGCCACTATGGTTGCGGAGGCATCAAAGCGGCCATGAGCAGCCGGGATTTCAAGCCGGTATTGAATATGTGGCTGAGAAACATAAAGGACGTCTACCATATTTACCGGGATGAGCTGGATAAAATAGATAATGAAGAAACAAGGACTGACAGGCTGGTAGAACTGAATGTGGCGGAACAGGTAACCCACCTGGCCCAAACTTCCATTATCCAGCGGGCATGGCAAAAACAATCAGGGCCGCATTTGCACGGGTGGGTGTATGGTTTGAAAGACGGTTTGATAAACCCTGTGCTGGAAATGCCCCCCGGATCTTATATCGATCCCCTGTACACGTACGAAGATCTATAGTCCTTTTACTTTTTTGATCTGAATTTATTGATGGCGTTTTTTGTAAACGTACCCAGCACCAGTTTCCCGCTGATGGCCGCCCTTTCCTTCAGCATTTCATCCCAGTGCTCGGTCCCCTTCCAGAATATTTTTTTCATTTCAGCCATCGCTGCCGGGTTTGAATGAGCCAGGGTGTCTGCCAGTCGGTAAACGGCCTCGTCCATGTTTTCGATACTATCGTGTACTTCAGCAAACAGTCCTTTTTTTCTTGCCCACTCGGTATTGCGCCAGTTGCCGGCATCAATGGCCAGGGCGCTGAAGGCGGATGTTCCGATCTTTCTTTCCACCGCCGGACCAACCACGAAGGGTCCGATACCAACAGCCAGTTCACTTAATTTTATCTCGGCGCCGGTGGTTGCTATTGCATAGTCAACGGCGCTTGCCAATCCCACTCCGCCACCAACACATTTTCCCTGGATGCGGCCAATGATGAATTTGGGGCATTTGCGCATGGCGTTTATCACATGCGCAAAACCACTGAAGAACTTCAATCCTTCTGCTTCGGTTTTAATGCCAACCAGTTCATCGAAACTTGCACCGGAACAAAATGTTTTTTCCCCCGCGCTTTTTAAAATGATGACCCGCGTATCGTCATGGGTCCCGGCAAAATGAATTTCCTTGGCCAGCTCTTCCAGAATCTTACCGGGGAGGCTGTTGCTCTGCGGATGAAAGAACTCAATGGTATTGATGCCGTGTTCAATATGGGATCTTACGTAGGCTTCCATAAAACTGATTTTCGTAACAAAGCTATAAAACCGGGACCAGTTTTCATTCGCCATATAAAATTATCTTTGACAGCATGAAACGCCTGGCTGTATTACTGCGGTTTGTCAGATCCAAGTTTTATCTGAACAAAGAAGAGTATGAAAGCGAAACCATTGCTGAAATAAAAGAAGGAGCGTACTTCAGCGGCCATAATTTATGGATCCTCGGTTTCGCGATGGTGATCGCCTGCATTGGATTGAACACAGACAGCATCAGTGCTGTGATCGGGGCCATGCTTATCTCTCCCCTGATGGGCCCCATTGTGGGTTTTGCATTTGCGCTGGCTGTTAATGATGCCGGGCTGAAAAACAAAAGTATCCGTAACTGGCTTTGGATGACCATAATTAGTTTACTGGCTTCGGCGTTTTTTTTTCTCATCAGCCCCTTTGATAATAATACAACAGCGCTCTCTTCCTTTCAAAAAGCCTCCATTTTTGATGTACTGCTAGCTTTTTTCGGAGGGATGGCGGGCTTTATTGGCATCATAAAAAAAGAAGGCATCAAGGTAATTGCCGGGGTGGCCGTTGCCACAGCCTGCATGCCACCTCTTTGCACTGCGGGGTTTGGTATTGCTCACCTGGATTTTCAGTTTTTCATCGGGGGGCTTTATTTCTATCTGATCAACTGCCTCTTTATAGGATTGGCCACTTTTTTACTTACCCGGTTTACGGGCTATCATATAAATAAAGAAGTTCCCCGGTTCAGGCAAACTGCAAACTGGCTTTGGACATTATTCATAGTTGCCATGATCGTTCCGGCTTCTTATATTGCCTATAAAAAATGGAATGAAGAGCATACGAAAGAAAGATCAATCATGGTTACAGACAAGCAGCGCATTGAAGCGCTGGAGAAGAAAGTATTGTACCTGGACTCTTTACTTCAGTACAAAAAAAAGTAGCTGGTGGCTATCCTCCTTTTCTTGCCACCATCGTTAAAATGGTTGCCACACCGGTTATCTCTCCCGTTTCATCGATCATTTCCACCAGCCACTTCACGATCCCTTTGTCAATATCATCACCCCGTTTAATCCCGATATCTATCGGGACGGGTTTTTCGATCACCCGTTTATCGTTAAGCAGTTTCTCCTTACAGGTAAAGCGGATATGAATTTCGGCGCCGGGATACACCGGTTTGGTGAACCGCAATTCGTCGATGCCGTAATTCAGCAGCACCGGGTTCTTTTCATAACTGTCAACGAACAGGCCTGCGGCAATGCTCATGATGAAATAACCATGCGCCACCTGTTGCTCAAACATGGTACCATTAAAATCCGTTGTTTTTATATGCGCATAAAAATGATCGCCGCTCAGGTCGGCAAAGCGGTCAATATCCTCTGATGTGATCACCCTTTTCGCTGTTACGATCTGGTCTCCTATCTGCAATTCCTCAAAATATTTCCGGAACGGGTGCTTGCCCGGGTCTTTTCCTGCGGCATATTGCTGGTAAACATGGGTGATGGCCGTGATGGTTGTTGGCGAACCCTGCAAAGCGGTCCGTTGCAGGTAATGTTTCACTCCACGCAATCCACCCATTTCCTCACCTCCTCCTGCACGGCCGGGGCCCCCGTGTACCAATAATGGCAGGGGAGAACCATGACCGGTGCTTTCTTTTGCACACTCATTATTCAGCACCAGTATTCTTCCGTGGTGCGTTGCTGCACCAACAACATATTGCTGTGCAATTTTATGATCGGCTGTAACAATGGTAGAGCATAGGCTTCCTTTACCAAGTTTGCTCAAGGCAATGGCATCCTCCGTTCTTTTATACGGCATGATGGTACTTACCGGGCCAAAGGCTTCCACCTCATGTACTTCTTTTGTATCAAAAGGCTTTTCGTTCATCAACAATAGCGGTGACATGAAAGCCCCTTTGGCCGCATCGGCATCCACCACATTCACGCTATCCAGTGAACCATAAATAATTTGTGAGGAAGCCAGCAATTTCTGCACCTGCTCCTTTACTTCGTTGCGTTGTGTTTGCCCGGCCAGCGAACCCATTCTTACTTTCTCATTCAACGGGTTGCCGATGGTTGTTTGAGAAAGCGAAGCGGCGATCGCCTTCCATACCTCTTCCATTTTATTATCCGGAACAAATATCCTGCGTATGCCCGTGCATCGTTGTCCGGCCTTCAGTGTCATTTCTCTTCGTACTTCTTTGATAAAGATGTCCCATTCCGGTTCAGCGGGTGTCACATCTTCTCCCAGTACAATGCAATTCAACGAGTCTGCTTCCATATTAAAAGGAACATTCTCCCTTAAAATATGGGGGTTCGATTTTAATAATAATCCGGTTGATGCCGAACCGGTAAACGTCACCACGTCCTGCGAGGTAACGTGATCAAGCAGGTCCCCGGCGCTGCCGCATAGTAATTGCAGGGCGCCTTCGGGCAGGATCTTCGATGCAATGATCTCTTTCACCACCGCTTCGGTCAGGTAGCTGGTAACCGGGGCGGGCTTTACAACAGCCGGCATGCCTGCCAATAAGTTCACGGCGATCTTTTCAAGCATGCCCCAGACCGGGAAATTGAATGCATTGATATGAACCGCCACGCCCTCCCTGGGTACCAGTATATGTGTGCCCATGAATGTATTGTTCTTGCCCAGGTTGTGGCTGTCGCCGTCAATACAAAAAACCTCGTTGGGAAATTTCCGGCGAAGGGATGCGTTGGCAAAAAGATTCCCGATGCCGCCTTCAATATCCACCCAGCTGTCGGCTTTGGTGGCGCCGGTCTGGTAAGAGATACGGTAAAATTTATCA
Organism: Chitinophagaceae bacterium; assembly: GCA_016710165.1. Taxonomy (NCBI): domain Bacteria; kingdom Pseudomonadati; phylum Bacteroidota; class Chitinophagia; order Chitinophagales; family Chitinophagaceae; species Chitinophagaceae bacterium. Next base: position 2,297,531 of record JADJLJ010000001.1, read on the forward strand.
AGGTGATTTCTCAAATGCATTGCCAGCGCCTTCAGCATGTTGCCCCGCTCGTGAAAGGTCATTCTGCGCAGGGCGGGATTGCCAACCGCTCTTCCGTATTCAAGCATCTGCTTAAGATCAAGTCCTTTTGTGGAAGCGCTTGCGATGGGTTCGCCGGTTACGGCATTATATAATGGTTGTCCTTCCCCGTCCCCGGTGATCCATTTGCCGGCGATATAATTCTCCAGTTTCATTCGTTGCTGTTTTCCCTGCTAAGGTAGAGTAAAAACAAAAGAGGCTTTACGCCTCTTTCTTAAAATTATTTTACAGCAGGCCGAACTGCCTCAGGTGATGTGTTACGTGCTTAAAATGCAACAACACCCACTCTTCAAAATTCAGTTCGCCAAAAACAGGATGCGTTGTTTTTTTCCCGGGATTCTCCCGGAAGTAGTTTTCAAAGTTCCCTATGGAGGCGGCAAGTCCGTCAACAGCCTCCTCCATGTTTGCACAACGCAGGGGGTATGGCTCTTCGCCAACAATATTCACCGGCGCTTTTGTATTTTCCCTGAATTGTTTGTCGCTTAAAAGAAATTCTTTGAATTTAGGCAGGTGCTCAACCGGTGTAACCAGGTCGAATTTTATTTTTTCGGTTGATACGTTAAAGAAGTCTGCCACGTGTTCCGCCATCTGCTGGCCATTCATCTTACCCCATTTACCGGAAGCGTTTGCAGGCAGGGTCTTTACCCTTGGTATGACGCCTGTCTTTAAAAAATGGAGTTTTTCCGTATCCATATGAATTTTTTGTGCCCTGTCATCCTGAGGAACGAAGGATCTCCTGATCAGGATCGTTTGCTTAACCTGAGATCCTTCGTTCCCCAGGATGACAATCATTCAAAACAGAACACTACCCTTTCATCTTATATGACTGCCGGGATCGTCAGGCCCTTTTATCGATCTCTTTGCAGAGCCTCCCGAAAATTTCATCAATGGTTCCTTCCCCCTTTACCATCTCCACTTTATCAAACTGTTTGTAATAATCGGCCACAACAGCGGTCTTGTTATGATATTCGGTGATCCTTGCCCGGATCACGCTTTCGTTGTTGTCATCGCTCCGGCCGCTTGTCTCTCCCCGTTTCAGCAACCGCTTTATTAATTCTGCTTCACTTACTTCCAACGCAAGCATTACGGCGATGGGGGCATTCTTTAATTCCAGCAGTTTATCCAGGGCTTCTGCCTGGGTGGCGGTCCGGGGAAATCCATCAAACAAAAACCCCTTCGCATTCGGGTTGGCATCCAGGGCAGAACTGATCATGCCGATCACCACTTCATCCGGAACCAACTGGCCCTTATCCATAAAATTCTGTGCTTCTTTACCCAAGGGGGTCTGGCGGCTTATTTCGCTGCGCAGCAGGTCACCTGTACTCAGGTGCTTTAAGCCATATTTTGCAATCAGTTTTTCGCTTTGTGTTCCTTTGCCGCTGCCGGGAGGACCGAATAATATCAGGTTAAACATATTGGTTGCTATCGGTATGAAGATAGCAAATATAACAATCGTGCTTTAAATATTCTTCAACAGACGGCTTTATCTGTTCAAAATCTTAAAATTGGTTTATTTCGTACATAGAGAACTATTAATAACGAAATTTGTTGAACCAATGATGAGACCGGTCTTCTATATCATACTGATTTTTGCAGCCATTTTATCCGGCTGTGCCGGCCCATCCGTGAAGCCAACTAAAAAAATAACCATGGACAGCGCTAAAAAAGACAACCCCATTTATTCCAATACCGATTCCGGAAAAGTGAATATGAGTAATGATGAATGGAGAAAAGTATTGCCTTCTGATGTATATGCCATTGCCCGTGAAAAAGGTACCGAAAGAGCTTTTACCGGTAAATACTGGGAGCATAAAGAGGTGGGCACTTATTATTGTGCCGCCTGCGGCAACCCGCTTTTCAACAGCAATGGTAAGTTTGAAAGCAATTGCGGCTGGCCAAGTTTTTTTGAGCCCATCAATAAAGGAAGTATTATTTATGCACCGGACAACAGCTATGGCATGAAGCGTACCGAAGTGATGTGCGGCCGGTGCAAAGCCCACCTGGGCCATGTTTTTGAAGACGGTCCGCCGCCCACCGGACTGCGCTACTGCATCAACTCGGTTATCCTTGATTTTGAAAAGGCAAAAGATGCCGCAAAAGGGTTTGAAGAAAAGAACGAAGTAAAAAACAAATAACCCCGGCCGTTCATACATTTCATTTGTGGCTACGGTGTTTTTTTTGCACCTTCATTGTTCAATTCTTTTGACAATGAAAAAACTAATTGCTGATGCAATACGCCTGGTGCTTATCCTGTCTTTTAATGCGGTCCGTGCACAAAAAACCACGCTCTCGCAATTTAAAAACCTGAAGCCCCGTAATATCGGCCCGGCTGGCATGAGCGGCCGTATCACCGCCATTGATGCCGTGGTGGCCAATCCGAATATCTTTTATGTAGGGGCTGCCAGCGGCGGGGTATGGAAAACAGAGAACAGCGGTCATTCGTGGGCCCCTGTTTTTGATGATCAGCCTATCCAGAATATAGGCGCCGTCTCCATTCAGCAATCGAACCCCTCCGTGGTATGGGTAGGAACGGGAGAGGGCAACCCGAGAAATTCACTGAACCTGGGCGGCGGTATCTATAAAAGTTTAGATGCCGGGAAAAACTGGAAGAAAATGGGGCTCGACAAAACCATTTGCATCCACCGGGTAGTGATCGACCCCGTAAATCCCAACACGGTTTATGCTGCAGCCATCGGCAATCCATATGCTGAACATCCTGAACGGGGTGTTTTTAAAACAACAGACGGAGGAGAAACATGGAGTAAGATCTTATATGCAAATGATACTACCGGCTGTGCCGACCTGGTGATGGACCCTTCGAATCCAAATAAGCTCATCGCGGCCATGTGGCAGTTCAGAAGAACTCCCTGGAATTTAAAGAGCGGTGGAAAGGGAAGCGGCCTGTTCATTACGGTGGATGGCGGGAAAAACTGGAAACAGCTGGGTAAAGAAGATGGATTGCCCGATGGACAACTTGGAAGAATTGGTATTGCATTCAGCCGGAGCATGCCTTCCAGGGTTTATGCAAAAGTGGAGGCCACAAAGAATGGTTTATATAAAAGTGATGACGGGGGTTTTAAATGGACGCTGGTAAACAGCGATGCCACCCAGGTCACAGACCGGCCATTTTACTACCAGGAAATTTATGTGGATCCCAAAAATGAGAACAGGATCTATGATGTACATTCTACCATCACATTCAGTGAAGATGGCGGCAAGTCCTTTTCCACGATGATCCCTTATTCGGGCATCCACCCCGATCACCATGCCTGGTGGATCAACCCCGAAGACCCCAACCTGATCATTGAAGGCAATGATGGAGGTATCGGCATATCCAGGGACCGTGGCAAGACCTGGGTATTTGACGAAAAAATCCCGGTCGGCCAGTTCTATCATGTGAATGTGGACAATGAGATCCCCTACAATGTAATGGGAGGCATGCAGGACAACGGAAGCTGGCTTGGGCCGGCCTATACCTGGACCAACGGCGGCATCCGCAATTATTACTGGAACAATGTGGGTGGAGGCGATGGCTTTGACGTAATGCCCGATCCCGAAGATCCATCCTGGGTTTACAGCATGAGCCAGGGAGGAAGCGTGGGAAGAAGGAACTGGAAGACCGGCGAGAGCTGGTTCATCAGGCCTCCGGCGCTTGATCCAACCCTGAAGCTTCGTTTCAACTGGAATTCAGCCATCGCACAGGACCCGTTTGATAAAAAGACCATTTATTACGGCAGCCAGTTCTTGCACAGGAGCAATGATAAGGGAGTGAACTGGGATATTATTTCACCCGACCTGACTACAAACGACTCGGTAAAAATTGCCGCCTACCAAAACACCGGCGGATTAACCCTTGACATCACCGGGGCTGAAACACACTGCACCATACTTGCCATCGAGCCTTCGCCAAAAGAAGCCGGTACCATCTGGATCGGTACTGATGATGGTAATGTTCAGCTTACAAGGGATGGGGGAAAAACATGGACAAGTTTCCGCGGAAAGATCCCGGGCATGCCGCTGGGTTGCTGGATACCGCAGGTAAAAGCATCGGCGCATAATGCAGGGGAGGTTTTTGTGGTGGCCAACGACTACCGGCGTGGCGATATGAGACCCTATATCTTCCGCACAACCGATTACGGAAAAACATGGACGAGAATGGTTGATGAGAACAAGGTAAGGGGGTATGCTTTGTGTGTGATACAGGATCCGGCAGAGCCGAATTTGATCTTTGCCGGAACAGAGAACGGGCTTTGGATAAGTTTTGATAATGGCGGTTCATTTGAACAATTCAAAAACGGTTATCCCTCTGTATCCACCTATGATCTTGCCATCCAGGAACGGGAAGCCGACCTGGTGATCGCAACTTTTGGCCGGGCATTATGGGTATTGGATGATATCAGGCCGTTGCGGAAAGCAGCATCCAATAAAGGAATGAAGTTCACTAACCCGGTCACCGTTTTCGCAACAAAAGATGCATACCAGGCACAATACAAAGCGGCCACCGGTTATGAGTGGAGCACCTATGGTTTGTACGACGGGGAAAACAGGAGAGGGGGCGCTCCCGTTTCCTTCTTTATCAATAAACCCGATTCTGCGGGCAGGCAACAACCGGCTGCAGCTCCTGCTGAACAACCTGCCGTAGCTGCCCAGCAGGGTGGTGGCCGCGGAGGCCGTGGCGGAGCCGGACAAGGCGGTCCGGGTGGCGGCGGAAGAAGAACAGACAGCGCCATGGTAAGGATCTACAATTCCGGTAATCAATTGATCAGAACATTACGCTGGGCCGTTGATTCCGGCTTTAACAGGATGTATTGGGGCATGGAAGAAAAAGGATTCCGGCAGCCCGGTTCCCCAAAACCCCAGCCCGGGGCTCCCGAGCCCGGTGGCCTGCAGGTATTGCCCGGAACCTATAAGCTGGTGATCAGCTATGCAAGAAGTTCAGATTCCACATTCATTACGGTAAAGGACGATCCACGACTGGGTAACCGAAACGATATAAAACTGGCGCAGCGGAAAATGGCCGACCGCCTGAGAAGGTCTGCTGATAAACTTACAACCGGGATGGACCAGCTTACTGAAAGCGAAGAGCTGCTTACAAAAATGCTGGCGCAATTAAAAGGACTGGAAGGAAAAGAGGTTGATTCGTTGAGAAAGTCAACAACCAAAATGCAAGATGAGATAAAATCCATCCGGGAGTTCATCAGCGGTAAAACAAGTACCGCCCAGGGCATTACAAGAAGTCCCGAGCAAACGGTAATGACCTCCCTGCAAACTGCGCAGCAATCCATCGGCAGTAAAGCGGTTGCACCGGGACCCCAGGTGGAGATCCTTATTGGGAATGCAGAGAAAGCAGTAAAGGATGCCCTTGAAAAAATCAATAATTTCTACAGCGATTCCTGGAAGAAATACAGAAGTTTGGTAGAATCAACACCGATAAAATTATTTAAAGATTATAGTCCGTTATAACCCGGAATATCATTCTGGATTATTGTTGATTTGAAATAGAAAAGCTTGATTTGTCCGTTCTGTGATGAACAAGGTTATAAAGCCGGGCCTCCCTCTCCTTCGGAGAGGGAATGAGGGTGAGGCTGGGCGTCTTACCGCCAGCAGGTGGAAGGAACAAAACTGAACCTGTTTAAGGATTATTAGGTTATAGAATAATACGGCTACCAGGTCCCGTTTTGAAAAGCAGCTAAAAATTAGCTGCTTTTTTTTATATTTATAGAGCGTTCCCTGCTAAACATATGCTGCCTCCTCACTTTATTATTAAAATGATCAAGGATGTACAAATTTTTTATCCTGGCGGTTGCAGTAGCCGTTACCCCCCATTCCCGGAAGATCCCTGTTATCGAATTTAATGTCAACAACACAGCTCAAAAGCAGGTAAGTTTTTTTTCCTTCAAGAACAGCTTCCCAACCAATTTTTGGGAGACCGGGAAAAAACAGGCGGTTGCCTGGTCACCGAACTGGCTGGAGATGGCACAGGAAAACATCCGGAAAAGCGAATACCATTTCAAATGGGAAGAAACGTATAAATCCTGGTGCACACCCAACCGGAAAAACAACCTCCGTTTCTTCTATGATGAGACCGGTTTTGTTGCTGAACCCAGAACAACCCAAATACCTGTCGGTGAAATTGATCCCCTTAAACGTTCCGATGAAATTACATACAGGCAAATTCCTGGCTGGAAAATAAAATTTATCCTTGATAAAAAACAAGTTGGCAAGGGAGCCTGGACAGTTGCGGATAACAAAGCTGAATTCATTACGGATAATATAACCGTTCAGTACATCAATAACGACGAAGGCATGCGGCAGAATTTCATCGTGCATTCTCCTTTGTCAAAAACTGATGAACTGAAAATAAATTTCCGTATCAAAACAAAACTGAAGGCTTTTTTACGCGGTAACCAGTTGCAGTTCTTTCATAAAAGATCCGGCCATGTTTTAAACTACGACCGGTTAAAGGTTTGGGATGCCAAGGGCAAACCGCTGGAAGCAAGGTTTAAAAAAAATAAGAACAACCGGTTTTCGATCAGCGTGTTTACCACAGGTGCCGTTTACCCGGTAACCATCGACCCCATCAGCTCCACGCCCAACAGTACACACGATGACGCAAACCAGGCAAATGCGTTTTTCGGCACCAGCGTTGCCAGTGCCGGTGACGTGAATGGTGACGGGTACAGCGATGTGATCATCGGGGCAAATGATTTTGATGACGGGGCAAATGTGGATGAAGGCCGGGCCTTTGTATATCATGGTTCTGCGGCTGGTTTATCGGCAACTCCCAACAGTACACCCGATGACGCCAACCAGGCCGGTGCCTCTTTTGGGATCAGTGTTTCCGGTGCCGGCGATGTGAACGGAGATGGATACAGCGATGTGATCATTGGGGCATCCCAGTACAATGATGGGGGAAATTCAAATGAAGGCCGGGCCTTTGTATATCATGGTTCGGCGGCCGGGTTAGCTGCAAGTCCCAACAACACGCCAGATGATGCAGACCAAATTGGCGCCTATTTTGGATGGAGTGTTGCCGGTGCCGGGGATGTGAACGGGGATGGGTTCAGCGATGTGATCATCGGGGCCTGGCAATATGATGATGTAGCAATTACCAATGAAGGCCGAGCCTATGTTTATCATGGTTCGGCGGCCGGGTTATCGGCAACCCCAAACAGTACGCCCGATGATGCCAACCAGGCAAATGCCGCTTTTGGATTCAGTGTAGCTTCTGCCGGGGACGTGAACGGGGATGGGTTTAGCGACGTAATTATAGGTGCCTATCTGTATGATGATGGGGCAAATGGCAATGAGGGTTTGGCCTTTGTTTATCATGGTTCGGCGGCCGGGTTATCGGCAACACCAAACAGTACGCCCGATGACGCTAACCAGGTGAGTGCCGGTTTCGGATGGAGCGTGGCCAGCGCCGGGGATGTAAATGGCGACGGATACAGTGATGTGATCATCGGGGCATGGCAATATGATGACGGCGCAAATCTTAATGAAGGCGGCGCTTTTGTTTATCATGGTTCGGCGGCCGGGTTATCGGCAACGCCAAACAACACCCCTGATGATGCCGACCAGGGGGGCGCTACTTTTGGAAATGAAGTAGCCTGTGCCGGGGATGTGAATGGCGACGGATACAGTGATGTGATCATCGGGGCACCCAATTATGATGACGGCGCAAATACCGGTGAAGGACGGGCCTTTGTTTACTATGGTTCGGCAGCCGGGTTATCGGCAACACCCAACAGTACGCCGGATGATGCCAACCAGGCAAACTCCTCCTTCGGAAACTGCGTTGCCAGCGCCGGGGATGTGAATGGCGACGGATACAGCGATGTGATCATCGGGTCTTACTTTTTTGATGACGGGGCAAATACCAATGAGGGAAGGGCCTTTGTTTACCATGGGTCGGCGGCCGGATTGTCCTTCTCCCCCAACAGTACCCCCGATGATGCCAACCAGATAAGCGCCTATTTTGGCTGGAGTGTATCTTCGGCCGGCGATGTGAACAGCGATGGATTCAGTGATGTGATCATCGGGGCCTACAGCTTTGACGATGGGGTATTTACCGGTGAAGGCAATGCATTTATTTATCATGGTTCAGCCGCCGGGTTACCAGCAACCCCCAACAGCATTCTTAATGATGCCGACCAGAATGGCTCCCAGTTTGGGAGGAGTGTGGCCTGCGCCGGAGATGTGAACGGCGACGGGTACAGCGATGTGATCATCGGCGCTTCCTTTTATGACGGTAATTTTGTAAACGAAGGGTGGGCGTTCGTGTATCATGGTTCGGCGGCTGGTTTATCGGCAACGCCCAACAGCACCCCTGATGATGCCGATCAGTTGAATGCCGTATTTGGAGAAAGCGTGGCTTCTGCCGGTGATGTAAATGGTGATGGGTACAGCGATGTGGTTATCGGCGCTTATTTATTTGATGATGGGGCAAATACAGACGAAGGCCGGGCCTTTATTTATCATGGCTCGGCCGGCGGGTTATCAGCATCACCCAGCAGCACCCCCGATGATGCCAACCAGGCAAGCGCGAATTTTGGTCGCAGCGTAGCCGGGGCGGGGGATGTGAACGGCGATGGGTACAGTGATGTGATCATTGGCGCCCCAGAGTATGATGGTACTTTTTCAGGCGAAGGCCAGTCCTTTGTTTATCACGGGTCGGCGGCAGGTTTATCAGCTACTCCAGACAGTAGACCCGATGATGCTGACCAGGCAAACGCGAATTTTGGTTTAAGCGTAGCCGGGGCGGGGGATGTAAACGGCGATGGGTACAGTGATGTGATCATCGGGGCTTACTTATATGATGACGGGCTTAATCCAGATGAGGGTTGGGCTTTTGTTTATCACGGATCTGCCACTGGTTTATCTGCCATGCCCAATAGCACCCTGGATGACGCCAACCAGGCAATTGCCCGTTTTGGCCGCAGCGTAGCCGGGGCCGGGGATGTGAACGGAGATGGGTACAGTGATGTGATCGTTGGGGCTTATTTATATGACGATGGTATTGCTACCGATGAAGGGCGGGCCTTTATGTATCACGGTTCTGCTGCCGGTTTATCTGCCTCACCAAATAACACACCGGAAGATGCCAACCAGGCGAATGCTTATTTCGGGGCAAGCGTTGCATCCGCCGGTGATGTGAACGGTGACGGGTACAGTGATGTTATTATCGGGGCCTATACCTTTGATGATGGGCCAACGGTTGACGAAGGCCGGGCTTTCCTGTACAATGGAAATGATTCCACTTCCAACAAACGGAACAACCTCCGGCTTTACAATACCAACCTTACAACCCCCATCAACAGCACAAATTTCATCAACGGGAATTTTGGCGCAGGACTTTTCGCCCGGTCATTTTTAGGAAGGGGCAAGGGTAAACTGGTTTGGGAGACCCGCATCAATTACAACGCCTACAGCGGCAACCCCATTACCAACAGCACCCTCTTTACTGCACAACAGGGCACTTATACCAACCTGGGCCTGGCGGGTGTGGAACTGAAGAATATTGTTGCCAAGCTTCTCGGCAGCGGCATTTACACCAAAATCAGGGCCCGGGTTAAATATGATCCCGTTACCGCCATCACCGGCCAGGTATATGGTCCCTGGCGTAATGTTTCTGCGGTTATTGATGGCAACAGCCTTGGTGCCTTACCCATTGAATTAATTTCTTTTGATGCCGCCTGGTTGCAAAAAGGCAAAACGGCTAAAATTAATTTCACCACAGGTAAGGAATCCGGTATCTGTTGCTTTGATATAGAAAAAAGCTACGATGGTTTTACTTTCTATCCCATCGGTTCGCTGCAGGCAAGAAATGCTCCGGGTGTGATGTCCTACGGTTTTATTGATAATTATGCCAACGGAAAAAAACAATTCTACCGCATAAAAATAAAGGGAAACACCGGAAGGGCCGAATACAGTAACATCCTGCTGTTACAAAATAATGGCGCTACAGAAATCCTGGTCTTCCCGAATCCAACAACAGATGTATTGCAATTAAAACTAAACGGGGCTTATGATAAAATGAATGTGCAGGTGGTAAATGCCTCCGGTCAGGTGGTAAAACGGTTCAATGGCCTTTCTGCATCCGGCCAGCTGGTAACAATTCCTGTACATCATTTACCGGCCGGCCAGTACTGGCTGCGGCTGGAAAGCGCTGAAAACAAACAGGTGCTTCGGTTTGTGAAACAATAAAGACTTTTATTACTATCATCCTCTTGCCCCTCTCCCTTGGAGAGGGGTTTGGGGTGAGGTTGCCCTTTTTATTCTTTGCCAAACACCCTTTAAATTTTACTTTTGCTCCTTAACCTTCTTCCCTTTATCAACAGGCATTAAACGTATGAGCAAAACCAAACTAAGTCACCTCGCAGAAACACTGCAGGCATCAGAGATCGTAAGGCTGGGAGCCACCATCAAGGAAAAGATAAAGCAGGGTGAACGGATCTACAATTATACCATCGGCGATTTTGACTCCTCCATATTCCCTATCCCGGCTGAACTGGAGCAGGATATCATAGATGCTTATAAGAACGGCTATACCACATACCCCGCTGCCGAAGGAAACCTGGACCTGCGGGAAGCGGTTGCGGCATTCATCTCGGAAAGGGAAGGACTACAATATGCGCCCAACGAGATCCTCATCTCTGCCGGCGGCCGTCCGTTGATCTATGCCTTATACCGTGCAATCGTAGATAAAGGAGATAAGGTGATCTACCCGGCACCCAGCTGGAACAACAATCACTATGTTCACTTCACCGAAGCGCAGCATGTGATGATTGAAGCGAAGAAAGAAAATAATTTCATGCTTACGGCCGGCCAGATCAAAGAACATATTGCCGGCGCCACCCTGCTTTCCCTGTGTTCGCCGCTGAACCCTACCGGAACCACGTTCAGCAAAACGGAACTGGAAGCTATTTGTGACCTGGTGCTGGAAGAAAATAAAAAACGCAGCGAAGGAGAAAAGAAATTATACCTGATGTACGACCAGATTTACTGGACGCTTACGTTTGGTGATACGGTTCATTATAATCCCGTTTCACTTCGTCCTGAAATGAAAGCATACACCATTTTTGTGGATGGCATCAGCAAATCCTTTGCGGCCACCGGTGTACGTGTGGGCTGGTCGATGGGCCCGGCAGAAGTGCTGGTGAAAATGCGTTCCATCAACAGCCACGTGGGTGCATGGGCTCCCATGGCTGAACAAAAAGCACTTGCAGTCTTTTTATCCAGAACAGAGGCCATCAATAAGTACTTTGTACATTTTAAAGCTGAAATAAATGAACGTCTTCAAAAGATCTATGGTGGTTTTCAGCAGTTAAGAAAAGATGGGTTTCACGTAGACGCTGTATCTCCCGAAGCAGCCATTTATCTCACCATCCAGATCGACTATGCCGGTAAAAAAACCGCCGATGGAAAAATACTGACCACACAGGCTGATGTAACTTCTTACATACTGGACGAGGCAAAGCTGGCCGTCGTTCCTTTTTATGCCTTTGGTGCAAGCACCGGCAGCAGCTGGTACCGGTTAAGTGTAGGAACCTGTAAAAAGGAAGAGATCGATGAAATGCTGGGGATGCTTAAAACAGCTCTTCAGAAATTAAGTTAATGATCAGTTTTTGCAATTCAGGAAAACAAAGGGTTTCAATTCCCGTTGCCGGATCAGTTTGCGCAGCTGTAAAGGATTATTGATGATCCGGTATTTATTCAGGTCTATAATTTCGTGAGAAACAATTAAATTATCAATACCCTCAATGGTATACAGCAACTGGTGCAGTTGCTCCACTTCATGCTCAATTGCTTTTTGAGTCATGATCTCATGATTGAACAAAACAAGTAAGTCCCTGTTTGGATTGTTCATAGACTGGGGGATTTTGCTGCATTATTTGTATCCAACCATTCCCTGCTTATTCGGGCATCCGCATTGGCTTTTCTTTGAAGAAGAACAACCAGCAGTGATCATCAAGCCGGCAATAATCAGAACGAATAATGCTTTTTTATTTATTTGTTGCATACTTTCAAGTTACCAAGTTAAACTATTTTCAGAAAACTTTATTGTTTTCGTTTAATGAAAGAGAAAAAAATTAACAACCCGGTTGTACTGGTCGCTCCCCTGGATTGGGGGCTTGGCCATGCAACACGCTGTGTGCCAATTATAACCCAACTGCTGGAGGAAAAATGCCGGGTCATTATTGCCGCTTCCGGATCCGGGAAAATCCTGTTGCAAAAGGAGTTTCCCGGGTTACTGTTCCTCGAATTAAGGGGCTACGGGGTCAAATACAGCCGCAGCGGAGCAGGAATGTCCCTTAAGCTGTTTTTGCAGGTTCCCGGGATCCTCTCCGCTGTGTACGCCGAGCACGGGTGGTTAAAGAGAATCATTAAAGAATATGCTGTTGATGCCGTGATCTCTGATAACCGGTTTGGCCTTTTTTGCAAAAATGCTTTCTGCATCTATATCACACACCAGTTAAAAATAAAGACCGGGGGAAGGTTCACAGAATGGCTGGCCCGGAAAATTCATTATTGGTTCATCAATAAATTCAACGAATGCTGGGTGCCGGATACGGAAAAAGAAAACGGACTGGCCGGTGAGCTCTCTCATCCAAAAATAGCACCCGTTGTTCCGGTGAAATATATCGGCCCATTATCGCGTTTTGAAAAAAACAGCGTTGAAAAAAAATATGACCTGGCTGTTATCCTATCCGGACCTGAACCACAGCGTACCGTTTTTGAAGAATTGGTATTGAAAGACCTGGGTACTGTTGCTGGCAATATTATCCTGGTAAGGGGGGTGCCGGGCGGCCCTTCTTTGAAAATAAATTTTCCGGCTTCTGTAGAAATAAAAGACCATTTAACCAGCGGCGAACTGAACCGGGTCATCCTGCAATCCCGGTTAATTGTAAGCAGAAGCGGCTATTCAACCATTATGGACCTGGTGAAACTTCAGCAAAAAGCCATTCTTGTTCCTACGCCCGGCCAGACAGAACAGGAGTACCTGGCTGGTCATTTATCCCAACAAAGAATATTCTGCTGTACCCGGCAGGCTGATTTTTCTTTATCCGCTACGGTAACCGACGCCGGTGGTTTTCCATTTGCCGGGGTTGCTATTCCGCAAAACACCTACAAACAGTTTGTTGAAAATTTTGTTGACAGGATCCGGAATGCTTAGTAATAAAGATGGGTATACCCGGCTTTTAGTATTTTCAGATCAAGTATTATTGAATGGCCGGCAGCGTACCACTCATCGCTTTTCACCAGGCTCTCTTCCGGCAGTTCATTCAACTGCACCGGAAGGGCGGTACTGGTAATGACCCCTTTCCGTATCCCGGGAAGTTTATGAGATCCTGTTGCATACCCGATCCAGGTTCTTTGTCCGTTTAGAACAGCAAAAACATTTTTATAGAACCGGCCCGGTCTCTTCTGCAAAAAAATGTGTACAGGAAAACCCAGGATGAAGAAAACGGACGTGATGATATCCAGCAGCCGCTTATTTCGCCGGTTAACCGGTTTTGCTATGTTATACTTTTTCCCGGCGGCAACATAATCGCCGCTCAGGTTTCTGCTGTCGCTGCCCACAATGCTTTTGCTGCCCGAAGCGTGGAATTTATTCCGGGTGGAAGCCGGCAGGTTTTTAATGATGCCGATCATTTCTTTCACACGCAGGCCATTCTCACAAAAGATCACTTCCTTAATGCGGTACTTTTTTACCAGGGAAGGCAACTGTTCAATATTACCCAGGGCTGTTCCGGGTCCGGGTAAGTGAGGCTCCACCCTCCCCAGCACCCGTTCCTGCATTCCGGCGTTTGTCATCAGTTCACAAATTGAAACAAAATCCTTTTCGCCCGCTACCACGATCGTTTGCCGGCGCTCCTCCTCTTCATTGTCTGTTTCCAGTAACCGCCACCGGATAAAAAGCTGCCGCAGCAGATTCATAATTACAAACGCCAGCAATATCCCAAAAACCAGTATGCCTCTTGAAAAGCGGACGCTTTCCGGCAGTAACCCGTATCCGCTCAGGATAAATAACGCTGCAATTATTGTTGAACGCACCAGTTGCGAAATTTTATACCCTTTATCATAGAGCCCGGAGTAATATGCCAGCACCAAAAAAACAACCGTGAAGACCGGGAAGGCGATCTGCAATATATTGGGGGAATAATTCACATCCTGGCGGATATAGGTGCTCCAGAAGTATTTTATTATCCAGAAGCTGGTCAAAATAATGCCCGCGTCCAGTATCGGCAACCCCGCCTTTTTAAGAACATTGGCCATGGCAGCAAGCCCGGCCCGTATCACGATTCCCGCCTGTATCAAAAAGGTAAACAATGTTGCCTTACTGCCACTGTAATGCTTCTTTACAAACAGGCTCATGGCAGAATAGAACATACGCACATAATTCATGCTTCCCCGCCTGGTGCTTTCTCCCTTAAAGTGAATGATGCTGCTTCCGGCAAAATAATGGTTCTTATAACCGGCACGCTGTATCCGGTAGCTCAGGTCAACGTCTTCGCCGTACATAAAAAAACGTTCATCGAAATTTCCGATCTCATTCAGGATTCTTTTGGGTATCATCATAAATGCGCCTGCCAGAACATCCACTTCATGGTTTTCGTCTTCAGAAAGATTCCCCAGGTGATATCTTGCAAATGTTCTTGACCGGGGAAACAGCACGGACAAGCCAGATAATTTGTACAGGGATGTCAGCGGAGAAGGAAACGCCCGTTTACTTTCTTTTAAAAATTTTCCCGAACCATCGACCATTTTTATACCGAGCGCCCCGGGCGTCTCCAGGGACCCGAGGAAACGGAGACAGCTTTCCAAACAATCTTCCGGAACCAGTGTATCGGGATTTAAAAATAAAATAAACTCTCCCCGGGCAATGTCTATGGCCTGGTTATTGGCTTTTGCAAAACCCGCATTCCGGTCGTTCCATATGAACCGCACTTCCGGGAAAGCGGGTTCCAGGAAATCCCTGCTTCCGTCCGTTGAATTATTGTCCACCACTATGATCTCGGCCTCTATGCTCCTGCATGCTTTTTGGACCGCATACAGACACTGTTCCAGGAAATATTTTACGTTATAGTTTACTATGATGACCGACAATCGCATATTCAAATATAGTAAAGAAGCCTTTGTATCTTTGCGGCATGTTAAAAACAACACTACTGAAGGCCGTGGAGGCCGGCGCCGTGGAATTAAGGCGTTATTTTAATAACGATGACCTTAAGATAAGCAACAAGGAAGGTATCAATAACTGGGTTACCGAAGCCGACCATGCTGCAGAAAAAGCGATCATTGATGTAATAAAAGCAGATCATCCCGATCACTTTATATTAAGCGAGGAGGTGGGAGAGATCGTGACCGGCAGCGAAGTGAAGTGGATCATTGACCCCATTGACGGTACCATCAACTTTGCAAGCGGCATCCCCATTTGTGCGGTAAGTATCGGGGTGGAAAAAAACGGCGAGATGATCCTGGGCGCTGTTTATAATCCTTTTATCAATGAATTGTTTTTTGCAGAAAAAGGAAACGGTTCTTTTCTGAACGATAAAAAAATAAGCGTTAGCAGGAAAACAGAGGTATTACACAGCTGTCTTGTTACCGGGTTTCCTTATACCTACCTGGATATGGAAAACGGGCCGCTGCAGGTGTTTGAGCGCTTTGTGCGCAAGGGCATTCCCGTCCGCAGGCTGGGCAGTGCGGCGATCGACCTGTGCTGGGTGGCCGCCGGAAGATTTGAAGGCTTTTTTGAGCACAGCCTCAGTCCATGGGATACTGCGGCAGGTTATTTGATCGTGGAAGAAGCCGGCGGAAGGGTAACTGATATGGAGGGGAATAAATATTCCCCTTATCAAAAGAAACTGGTAGCAACCAACGGCTTTATTCATGATGAGCTGATCGAAGTGATACACAACAGGAAGCAATTGGGCTAAGAGACCAAAAAAGCGAAAGGGGTAAGCGAAGTTTTCTCTTTCAACCCCTTTTCTCATTTACCCTCTTAGCAAAAAAAAAATATTACATGGAACAAAGAACAGAGATATCAACACTGGGTGAGTTTGGCCTGATAGACCACCTGACCCGGAACAATGAAACAAAGAACGCATCCACGATCGTAAGCGTGGGAGATGATGCTGCGGTGATCGATCATTTTGGCAGGCAAACAGTGGTAAGCACCGATCTGCTGGTTGAAGGAATTCATTTTGACCTGATGTATACCCCGTTGAAGCACCTGGGTTATAAATCCGTTGTTGTAAACCTCAGCGACATTTATGCGATGAATGCCACACCAACCCAGATCCTGCTGAGCATCGCCATCAGTAATAAATTCAGCCTGGAAGCGCTTGATGAATTTTACGAAGGGGTTTATGCCGCCTGTGAAAAATACAACGTTGACCTGGTTGGCGGAGATACCACATCATCCCAACGGGGCTTCATAATTAGCATTACCGCCATTGGTGAAGTGGCCCCCGATGGCTATGTGAAACGGGATGGTGCAAAAGTGAATGACCTTATTTGTGTAAGCGGCGACCTCGGCGGCGCTTTTTTGGGATTGACCATTTTAGAACGGGAGAAAAAAATATTTGAAGAAACCGGCGCCCAGCCCGACCTGGAGAACAGGGCCTATATCATTGGCCGGCTGCTGAAGCCCGAGGCAAGAAAGGATGTGATCGAATATTTTTCAGAAAACAATATCATTCCCACCAGCATGATAGATATAAGCGACGGCTTAAGCAGCGACATGCTGCACATCTGCAAACAAAGCAACGTGGGCTGTGTCTTATATGAGGACAAACTCCCGGTTAACGAAGACTCCAAGGATTTTGCCTATAAACTGGAACTGGACCCGACCGCCTGTGCATTGAGCGGCGGCGAGGATTATGAAATGCTGTTTACCATTTCGCAGGCGGACCATGATAAGATAGCCGCCAACAATGGCCTCAGCATAATTGGCTATATTACGGAAGCCCGGGAAGGAAAAACGATCATTACCCGCGGCGGAAATAAACACGAGCTGGTTGCGCAGGGGTGGAATCACCTGAAATAAACCCTTTATAACCCAACACAACCTGTCGCAAGCTGAAAATGAAATTTGTAATTAACATTCTTACCCTTTTTACCGGTTCTGTTCTTTTTTTCCTGCGCACCATCCGGTAAAAATTATTCTCCTGCAAAAAAATACACTGCCCGCGAATTGCAGGAAGATTATTCCCTGCTGCGGAATATCCTCGAAAAAAAACACCCTTCGCTTTACTGGTATACCGGCAAAGACAGTATGGATATGTATTTTGACAAATACTACACGGAAATAAAAGACAGCATGACCGAACAGCAATTCGGCTGGAAGGTGATTGCCCCGCTGACAGATAAGATCCATTGCGGCCACACCAGTTTTGGAATGAGCAGGGCATACAATAACTGGGCAGAAAATAAAAAATTCCCTTCTTTTCCTTTATTCATGAAATTCTGGAACGATACCATGGTGGTGACCGCAAACCTCAACCGGAAAGATTCGGTTTTGAAAAGGGGCACACTTATCAGATCCGTAAACGGACTATCCAATACTGCCCTTAAAGATATTTTGTTTGGCTATATGACCGAAGACGGGATGGCCAACAATTCGAATTATATCCGGCTGAGCAGCAACTTCCCGTATTATCACCGGAATGTTTTCGGCATCAGCAGGTACTATGCTGTTACGTACCTGGATGACCGCGGTGTGGAACAGGCCATAAGCGTCCCTGTTTTTGATCAGCGAAGAGACAGCGGGCAAGGGCCAAAACCTGCAGCGCCTGTAAAAAAAGAAAAGCGGGTAACAAAAAAACGGCGTCTGCAGGAAATTCGGTCCCTGGCCATTGATACAACAAACAACACGGCCATCATTACCCTCAATACGTTTTCATCCGGCAGGTTGCGGAAATTTTACCGGCAAACATTCCGGTACATAAAAAAAGCCGGCATCACCCATGTTGTGATCGACCTGCGCAGCAATGGCGGGGGAAGAATAAACCTTTCAACCTTGCTCACAAAGTATGTAAGCCGGCAAAGCTTTAAAGTAGCTGATAGTTCTTTTGCGGTTGCAAAATCGCTGCGTCCTTTCACCCGGTATGTAAAAAACGGTTTTGTAAACAACCTGGGGCTTTTTTTTCTTACCAGGAAAAGGGATGATGGATTATATCATTTCGGTCACTGGGAAAGAAAGGTTTACAAGCCAAAAACAAAAAATCATTTCTCCGGAAATTTATATGTTCTCACCAATGGCTCCACATTTTCTGCATCCACCATTTTCTGCAATGCGGTAAAAGGCCAGCCTGGTGTGGTTTTGGCCGGGGAAGAAGCGGGAGGCGGCTGGTATGGAAACAACGGCATCCTCATTCCGGATATCGTTCTTCCCAATACACATCTCCGTGTAAGGCTTCCGTTGTTCCGCCTGGTACAGTATAACCATGCGGCCAAAGACGGCCGGGGCGTTATGCCCGATATTTATATCGGTACCGATTACAATGCTTTAATGAAAGGCGTAGATAAGAAAATGATGGTGGTCATGCAACTGATCAAAGAAAAAAACGCCGGGAAATAGCACTACAGTATAGTAAATGAATCTCCATCTTTCCAGAACGGAAATTTTTCCCTTACCTCTTCCAGTTTCTCTTTTTGCAAAGCGATGGTAAATATGTCTTCTTCATCAGCCATATGATATAAAACCTGTCCAAGTGGATCGATTACCAGGCTGTTGCCGCTGTGGTAAATATTGTTTCCGTCGGTTCCCACCCGGTTAACTCCTATTACGTAACACTGGTTTTCTATTGCCCGGGCGCAGAGTAATGTTTTCCAGGCATGGCTGCGGCGTTCGGGCCAGTTGGCCACATAGATCAGCACATCGTATTCCGGAACAGGGAGCGGACCCGTCCCGCTATTTGTGGGAGTTGAAGTGTGGCCGGTTTGAGCGGAGTCGGTTTGAGCGGAGTCGGTTTGAGCGGAGTCGGTTTGAGCGGAGTCGAAAACCCGGTTCCTGCTCCAAACAGGGAACCGGAGGTCATAACAGACCTGCAGGTTTATTTTCCAGCCCTTAACAGAAGCGATCAGCCGCTTGTTCCCGGGTTTGTATTTTTCATCCTCACCCGCATATGCAAATAAGTGCCGTTTATCATAATGCCCGTATTGCCCGTTGGGCAACATCCATACAAGGCGGTTAAAGAATTCTCCTGCTTCTTTAATGATCACGCTTCCGGTAAGTATGATCCCGTTTTCACGGCTCACCCTTTGCATCCACTGTATTGTTTCCCCATCCATTTCTTCTGCATGCTGGCCGGGATCCATACTAAACCCGGTACTGAACATTTCCGGCAACACAACGATCTCTGTTTTTTCCTCAATGGCTGCAATTTTTTGCTCAAGCAGGCGCAGGTTCGCAGATTTCTCTTCCCAGAAAAGGTTGGTCTGTATGGTACTGATGGTGAGGGTTGACATGAAAATCGGTTGTTCACAAATTTACGGATTGGTTCAATAGGAACCCGCAGCAGATCGGCTGCTTTTCCCTTTATCCGTCCATTAAAAAACAAAAGCGTACTTTTGCGCTCCACTCCTTTCATAAGATACGCTTGTTGCAAGCCAATGTGGTAACAAAATATTTTCCTGCTGATTCAGAAAATGCAACGTCTTTGCCAGCCTTATACTAAACAATCCATTTAATGGCATTTAAAAAATTAGAATTAATTGATCCCATCCTTAAAGCATTGGATGCAGAGGGGTATACCACCCCAACACCCATACAGGCACAATCCATCCCGTTGATACTGGAAAGAAGGGACCTGCTTGGCTGTGCACAAACCGGTACCGGCAAAACAGCCGCATTTGCAATACCCATACTGCAGATCTTATTTGAGCAAAAGCGGGAAGAACATGGGCCCCGGAATATAAAAGTGCTGATCCTGACCCCGACGAGGGAACTGGCGATACAGATCGATGAAAGCTTTGCTGCTTATGGAAAATATACGGGGCTTTCCCATACGGTAATTTTTGGCGGAGTGTCCCAATTGAACCAAACCAATATATTACGACGTGGGGTTGATATTCTGGTTGCTACCCCGGGCCGCCTGCTTGACTTGATCAGCCAGGGGTTCATTGACCTGAAGCACCTTAAAATCTTTGTGCTTGATGAGGCCGACCGTATGCTTGATATGGGTTTTATACACGATGTAAAAAGGATCATCACGAAGTTGCCGGCAAAAAGACAAACCTTGTTTTTCTCTGCTACCATGCCGCCGGAAATACAGAAACTGGCGCATGTATTATTGACCAACCCGGCCAAAGTGGAGGTTACTCCTGTATCCTCAACAGTTGATGCCATTGAGCAAAGCCTTTATTATGTTGGTAAGCAGGATAAACTATCCCTGTTGTTACACCTCCTGAAAGATGAAAAGATAATCACAGCGCTGGTGTTTACCCGGACAAAGCACGGCGCTGATAAAGTGGTAAAATTCTTACACCGCCACAATATCACGGCGGCGGCCATCCATGGGAATAAATCGCAAAATGCCCGGCAAAATGCATTGGGTAATTTTAAAAGCGGAAGTCTCCGTGTTTTGGTGGCAACCGACATTGCGGCCAGGGGCATTGATATTGACGACCTGTCGCATGTGGTCAATTTCGAACTTCCCAATGTGCCCGAAACCTATGTACACCGGATTGGCCGTACCGGAAGGGCGGGCAATACAGGCATTGCGATCTCATTTTGTGATGCCGAAGAAAGGGATGAATTAAAAGATATCCAGAAACTGATCGGTAAAAACATACCGGTAGTTGCAGAACATCCTTATCCTTTAAGCATTGATCTTTCTGCTGCACCAATAAAAGCTCCCCAAAAATCCATGCCGAAACGTTCGAGGGGTTTTGGGAATTTTGATAAGGCCAAGAGCCGGAACTTCAGTAACAGGTATAAGGCAAACAGGAGTTAATATACCCAATAGCCACATTGTACGGGGTCTTCAATCCCCGTATCTTACACAAAAAATTAATTATGAAAAAGATCTTTTCCCCTTTTTTGATTGTTGCCTCGGCGATAATTTTATTAAGTGCTTGTAACAACGAGGCGACTAAAACAGAAACAGCCCCGGCCTTTAGTCTTGACAGTGTTAAAACAGCCATTGCGGCCAGCAATAAAGTGTTTGGTGAGAGCTGGGCAACCGGCGACTCAGTCAGGTTTGCGGGATGCTATACCACGGACGCCTGCATCAATCCGCCCAACATGCCGGGAATGTGCGGTTCGCAGGCTATTTCTGCTTTTTTTAACGGCGGGTACCAGATGGGGATAAGAAATATCAAGATCACCACCGGGGAAGTTTCCGGCGGTTCGGAAGCCGTTGCAGAAATCGGTACCTATGAAATGTTCGGAGATAAAAACGTTTCCCTGGACAAGGGGAAATTTATTGTTGTATGGAAGCAGGAGAATGGCAAGTGGAAAATGCACCGGGATGTATGGAACAGCGACATGCCGCCGCCGCCGCCTCCTCCGGCCGCAAAGTAAAAACAATACCGATCTTTTATAAACCGGGGCTGGCCCCGGTTTTTTATTTAGCTCTACTTTCAGAATAAAATTGCTATTTTCATTTGCTGTTTTAAAAATTCTTCCCGTGTTAATTCTCTTGTTATGGCGCCGCAGAAATATTTTTCCTATTTATTGAATCCCCTGGAGTTGCTGCGCACCCGGAAAGTATTGACGGTAAACAAACCGGTGATCGCAGAAAGAAAAGAGCCGGAGCATACGTCTATTTTTGTTTTTGACTACAACGGAGCGAATATCACGTTCAAAAAATTGAATAATGTTCCGGAGTGCTTTCCATATATAGATTCTCCTTTGGTGTCCTGGCTAAATGTTGATGGGTTAAGAAAAACAGACGTGGAAACGATCTGTGGCCACTATGGTATTCATTATCTGATTACCGAAGACATTTTGAGCCTCGGCCAGCGGGCAAAAACGGATGAAATAAACGGGTTGCTCTTCTGCCTGCTGAATATGCTGTATTTTAATGAGCAGGACTCCGCTGTTGAGTTTGAACAAATAAGCATTGTACTTGGAAAGAATTTTGTCATTAGTTTCCAGGAAGATCCGGACAAAGATGTTTTTGATCCCCTGCGGGAACGCCTGAAAATAAACAACTCCAAGGCTTCGGCAGAACGGCGCAGATTTTTTGTTCTATTCCCTCATCGATATGATCGTTGATAATTATTTTGTAGTGATGGAAAAGCTCGGTGAAAAAATTGAAGAGCTGGAAGAGGATATCGTACGCCGGCCAAATACCCGTAGTCTTGCTAAAATAAATATGCTGCGTAAAGAGATGATCGTTTTAAAAAGAAGCGTAACCCCTCTCAGAGAAATGGTAAACGGTATTCTTAAAAGCGAAAGCGAATTGATAGAAGTGCGGACTGAAAAATATTTCAAAGATGTATACGATCATGTTTTACAGGCAAACGACCTGGCTGAAAACTACCGGGATATGATGATGAACCTGCAGGACCTCTATTTAAGCAATGTGAATTTAAAAATGAACGAGGTTATGAAAGTGATGGCTGTGGTAACCTGTCTGCTGGCCCCGGCAACGGTGATCGGGGGAATATTCGGGATGAATTTTGATGTTATTCCATTTGCACATGAAAAAATCGGTTTCTATTCTATTGTCGGGCTCATGGTCTTCATCCCACTGCTTATGCTGTATATTTTCAAACGGCGGGGGTGGTTTTAGTTTTCCTTTTTTTTCTTGTAGATCGGCACCGTACTGCACGGCTCCCCATACATGATGCTTTTTGCCGTGGGTCGCAAAATGTTTGTAACAGCCACATATGCCGACTCGGGGATGGGCTGTTCGCCGCAGCCTTTTATTACAACCCTTTTATCCTTATACTCCTCTGCATTGATCGTTGATATGTTTTTTAATAACAGCGATTGATTGAGATGATCCTTGTCTCCAAAAACGATTTCCTTTGCAACGGGTTGCAGGTAACTTACCACCAGCATATATGCCCACATGGGTATCACCGCATCCGCTGAGCAGGTAAGCGCAACGTTTTTTCCGGTATACGGCGCAAGGTCCAGGTTTTTCATTGCCTCCCGGAAGTCCTTTTCCTTCAGTATAAGGCCCATGAACAGGTGATCCTTCATATCAAACACTGCTGCTGCGTCCCTGGGAAAAAAATCCTCCAGGTCCAGTGTAACCAGGCCGCTTTCCGAAACCTTATTTACCAGCAATTCACTCATGGAGCAAAGATAATAAAACAGCCCCCATTTATAGTGGGGGCTGTTTTCGATTAAAGGTATTTAACAAAGCGCTTAATAAAATTTGCTTCGGTTGTCTTTTATGGTTGCTTTTTTCTTAAGGCCCTCAAACCAGTTAATGGCAGACTGGTTGCGAAGCGTTGCTAATTGCTGTGACTTAAACTGCGCCGTTTCTTCGGGTATATCGCCTGTTTTGCTGGCTATGCCGTTCACTTTAAATACATAAACCATCGTTTTCCCGGCAAGCGGAGCTGAAACCTTGTTCAGGTTTTCTTTATTGAAAACAGCCCCGATCAGTTTGGGTTCGTTACCTATGGAATTAATGATCTGGCTGTTGAAGGTAATGGTTGAATCAAGTCCCGCTGTCATAACTTCCTTGCTATATGCAGAGGCTGCTTTTTCAAGGGTTGGGTTCGGTCCCAGGTTTTTAATGATCTGTTCGGCCTTTTTCTGGTCCCGTATAACGCCTTCTGCCATTGGCCTGGCTGTTTCCAGGTCCTGTATCCCTTCTTTAAATATCTTATCAACAACGGCTACCACAAACATATCGCCAATATTGTATGGGTCGCTTATTTCCCCCTTTTTGGCTTCAAAAACCCAACGGATCAATTGACGGGCATCCTGTAATTCACCGGCCTGGGCGTCATTTTCTTTTACCAGGGCACCGGAAGTTATTTTCCGTAACCCGTTTTTCTGAATATAGGAATCAAAATTCTTCAGGTCTTTTTGTGCGGCCAGTTTGGTTGCGTCAAGACTTGCCTTTTCGATCGTTGCTTCGCTGGCAGAAATTTCTTTTGCCATGAAGCCGATCTTATATGCCGGGCTTGTTCCTTTCTGGCTCATCACTTCTACTATGTGATATCCGAATTGTGTCTTTACAACCTCCCTTGAACCTACTGGTTTTTCAAAACAAAACTTATTAAACTCAGGAACCATTGCTCCATAGGTAAATGTTCCAAGGTCCCCGCCCTTTTCTTTGCTGCCGTCTGATGAATATGCCAGGGCAAGTGCGGCAAAGCTGGCGCCGCTGTTAATAGCGGTTAAAACGCTATCGGCACGTTTTTTAGCAACACTGTCTTCTATAATTGGCTCGCCGGTCTGTGTATTGATGGTGGCAATTAATATATGCCGTGCATTCACGCTGTCTGGAAGCGTTCTGCTGCCAAGGTATTTTGCCAGTACATAATTACCGTTATCAACATAGGGTCCGTAAACCGAACCAACAGGAAGTTTTACAATAGAATCCGTTGCAAAACTGCTGATCTTTGATTTTGGAACGTAGTTGGTGTCAAAATCAATGGTTGATGTGTTTCTTGCAAGGAAGTTCTTAACATTGGTTTCGTTTGTAAGGTCGGATTTCAGCGCCTCCACTGCGGCTTTCACCCTGGCGCTGTCTGCTGCATTGGGCAACTGGCTGAAACTAACATAAGAGATCGTCCGGCCGGCTTCCTGTTTGAACAGGTCTTTGTGTGACTGAACATATTTTTCAATTTCGGCGTCGGTAACCTTTACAGTGCTGTCGCTGATCACAGCATAAGGAATACCCACATAAGAAATGGTTGCAAAGTTCTTTTTATCTGCATTGTCCCTTTCCTGCATCCAGGCAGGGTAATAAGCGCTGGCATTTAACATCGCAAAGTATTTGCCCGATGTGCTGGTTATCTTTTGCGGGCTTATAAGCTGTGCATTAACTGCGTCTAATTGTTCATCTTTTGCCTTTTTAATATTGGCAATCGCCTGGTTCACCTTCACAATATCCAGCTTTCCTGTTTGGGGGTCAACCATTCCTTTTTCCTGCATTAATGGATTAGAAGGGTCGTTACTCTTCAGTATACTTTCCAGTTCTTTTGAGGTGAATTCAATTCCCAGCTTGGCGGCTTCGGCATAAAATACACGTTCGGCTGTTATTTGGTTCCAAACCTGCTCCCTGATCTGGGCAGACCTGGCTGTATTGGGCTTTCTTCCTGTTTGTTGTTCGTCCTGTGCCTCCAGGAATTTCACCTTTTTATTAAACTCGTCCAGTTCGATTGCAGACCCGTTTACCTTTCCTATGTTGCTGGAATTGGAGTTAGACATCTGGTTGCCTTGTTGCCTGGCGTCCATCAATATAAAGCCAATAAGGCTTAAGGCTATTACTCCTATTACAATAGCAGCTCCTTTATCACGAATACCCTGAATAATTTGCATATTTATCTAAAATTATAATGGACGGCAAAAATAGGGTAAAAAAGCATATAATCAGGTTCTTTACACTCAAAAATGCCCTTGGGGGCCTCGTTTAATGATCGTTGGAAAGAGATTGCCTTATCTATAAAGGATACGGTCACCGAAGATTAATTTATAATATTAACACCCGTGTGTTAATATCGGCCTCATTTTGTTGATAATGGCATTTTTTAAAACTCCCGGGTATGAAAAGAATGGGGAAAGTTTACTGATTTAATTTTTATGGTGTCTGGGGCTGTTATGAACAGGTGTTTTATCCATTTTTTATTAACCGGGGATTTAGAGAAACACCGGATTTTCTTTCAACACTGCTTGTTATCAACAAATGTGACTAAACGTATATACAGGCAGATTGATAAGCCGTAAGTCTATATTAAAAAATGTTAATTTCCGGTGTATGTGTGTTAATAAACTAAACATTCTAATTTTGCAGTGTACTTTTTAATCCTTTTTTCCACAAATCAACACCCCTAGTAGTAGTAGGTGATTATATAAATAATTAGTATTAATACATACTATGACAGATATCAACATTGCAAGATCACAAATACAAAAACTGGGTTTTTTGGATATAGAAGTGGACCCGTCGCTTGATCTTTTTGCAGCCATCGAAGACCTTAAAAAAGAAAAGAACGCAATAATTCTTGCGCATTATTACCAGGAACCGGATATACAAGATGTGGCAGATTTTATTGGCGATAGTTTAGGCCTTGCGCAAAAAGCTGAAAAAACAAATGCGGATATCATTGTTTTTGCGGGAGTTCATTTTATGGCCGAAACGGCAAAGATTTTAAATCCTTCAAAGAAGGTTTTATTGCCAGACCTGAAAGCAGGTTGTTCTCTCAGTGATTCAGCGCCTCCTCCCCTTTTTAAAATATTCAAGGATAAACACCCGGGGCATAAAGTTATTACCTATATAAATTGTTCTGCAGGAATCAAGGCATTAAGCGATGTTATATGCACATCATCAAATGCGCAGAAGATCGTGGAGAGTTTTCCGGCTGACCAACCAATAATCTTTGCCCCGGATAAAAACCTGGGTGCATACATTAACAAAAAAACCGGCAGAAATATGGTATTGTGGAATGGCGCCTGCATGGTTCATGAGATTTTCAGTTTTGAAAAAATTATAAAACTTAAATTACGTCATCCGAAAGCGAAATTAATAGCACACCCGGAGTGTGAAGATCCCGTTTTGAATCAGGCAGATTTTATCGGAAGTACTACCGGGTTATTGAATTTTACAAAAAGCGATCCAGCAACAGAATTTATCGTGGCAACCGAAACAGGTATCCTGCACCAGATGCAGATAAACAGCCCGGGAAAAACATTTATTCCGGCCCCGCCAAATAATAACTGTGCGTGTAACGATTGCCCGCATATGAAATTAAATACACTGGAAAAACTATATTTATGCCTGAAGTACGAAACGCCCGAAATAACCATGGATGAGGAATTACGGATTGCTGCAAAGGAACCCATCGACAAAATGCTAAAAATCAGTGCACAATATGGATTATAAAACAAAAAGAAAAGTAAATAGGTGGCTAAATTCACTTTTTATATGTATAATCGCGGGCCTTATTTCAGGTTGTTCTGCCCGGGATGAAAAAGCAAAGAATATATATTACATCGAGTTAATAAATTTCAGCGATAGCCTGAGGAATTATATTTCAACAAACTCATTTGGTAAAGTCGCCTTTTATAAAAAGAATGAGTTGAAGATCGTTTCACAGAATTTTATAACAGAGGAATACCCGGATATGCATTATATATCAAGTATTGACGCTGTTGATATGAAAGAGGTTGAACCCGGGGCAAAAAAGATACGTGTTGAATTTGTTGGGATCTATTCAGTGGATAGTATAAAATACGCACTGAGTAAATATAGTTACCGGGAAAATAAGTGGAATAAAATATCCGATCTGGGGATAGTAAAGGGAGTTACCACATTTAAAAGGGCACGGGAGTTTTACATTACAGAATTTGGAAAACAAATTATCAATAATATGATTACTTACACATACGAGTAGGCTTTCCGAAAATTGATTGAATACAACCAACCCGGTAATGATCATGGAGCAGGATTCAATATAATTTAGTTTTATCTTAGTAGCCGGTAAACAGGTCATGGCACTATATTGAAAAAGCTACTTCGGCATATCCCTTTTTTAAAAGCTGTGTTGTTACATAGCGTAACTGCTTTTGGAGGCCCTCAGGGGCATACAGGAATGGTTTTAAAAACATTTGTGGAAAGACGCCGGGACCTGACCAAGGAAGAGTTGATGGAGTATATTGCCTTTTGTCAGCTCCTTCCGGGCGCATCATCCACACAGACACTTACTTTGATCGGTTATAAGAGGGGTGGAATCCAACTAGCGGTTCTTACATTGATTCTTTGGATATTTCCAGCCTGCTTTTTAATGGGGGGGTTGTCTTTTCTTGTTGGTAATATTGAAAAGAGCGGGATTCAAACAAACCTGTTCCGGTTTATTCAACCAATGGCTATCGGCTTTTTAGCCTATGCCGCCTTTAAGGCATATAAGATCAGTATAAGAAACACCATTACCGGTGTTATCATGATCGTTTCTGCAGCAATTACTTACTTTCTTTTTAAAGCCCCCTGGATCATCCCGGCATTGATCGTAGCCGCAGGAATAGCGACAAACATAAGTAACAAAAGAATTCCGGAAAAGGAGGTGGTTAAACCCCGGCAGATACGCTGGACGAATATCTGGTTGTTTGTATTGATCTTTATTGTAGCGGGTGTTTTGAGTGAAACCGCAAGAAAGCAGAACTGGGAGAATAAAAAGCAATACAATCTTTTTGAGAACTTTTACCGGTTCGGAAGTTTTGTTTTTGGCGGCGGCGATGTTTTGATCCCCCTGATGCTCGACCAATATGTTGCCAGGCCCACATCAGAGCGGGTCATGAAAAAGAACCCGGATGTCATCAAGGTGGAAAGGGAGGAACTGCTTACCGGTGCCGGAATGGTCAGGGCGATACCGGGTCCTGTATTTTCTATAGCATCATTTATGGGGGGCATCGCCTTAAAGAAGGAGGGCCCCGAAAGACAGTTGCTTGGATGTATGATCGGATCAATAGCAATATTCCTGCCCAGCGCTTTGTTGGTTTTGTTCTTTTTTCCTGTTTGGCAAACCCTGAAAAAGTTTGTTGTGGTGTACAGGTCCCTTGAAGGAATAAATGCTGCGGTGGTGGGTATAATGATCGCAGCAACCCTGTTTTTATTGAAAGATGTATCTGTTATTTCTTTCAATTCTTTCAGCCTTATTAACATTTCTGTTATTGCGGGAACATTTTTGGTGCTTCAATTTTCGAGAACACCCACACCGGTCATTGTATTATTCTGCCTGCTGCTGGGGTGGGTATTTTAACTACTTTCGGTAATATCCTGCCAGTTCTATTTCATTTTTTACAACATCGGGAACTAAAAAACGGATTGATTTTCTTTTTTTGATCAGCTCACGGATCTTTGTTGAGGAAATTTCGAGCAACGGGGCTGTTTCAAGTATATTAATTTTTGCACCGTGCGTTTCAGTGATTTCAAACCCAGGCCTTTTATAAATATAAATAGGGTGATTTTTTATGATGTTGTCAAAATTTTTCCACTTATCCAGGTTTTTAAACCCATCGCTTCCCATCAATAACGAAAAATCATATGTAGGGAACTTTTCCTTCAGGTAAGCAAGCGTATCAACCGTGTAAGATGGCCTGGGCAAAGAAAACTCAACATTACTGGCACGCAAACCATTCTCTCCGTCTATAGCAGATTTTATTAAATGCAAACGGTGGTATTCATTAAGCAAGGAGGAAGATTGTTTAAAAGGATTTTGTGGAGAAACAACAAACCATACCTGGTTCAAATCGGTCTCATTTACTGCGTGGCTGGCAATTATTAAATGTCCAATATGTACTGGGTTGAAAGATCCAAAATAAAGCCCAATCTTCATTAGTGTTTGATAATCAATTATTTATAATAAATCAACTTAGAGAAGCGATGGTTTTTTCTTCAACCCATATCATTTTGGCCTCATCTAATCTAAGGCTTAGTCTATAACCCGCCACAGATATTGATATCGGATCTCCTAAGGGGGCTATCTGTTCAACAACCAGCGTTTCGCCGGGCACACAACCCATTTCCATGAGTTTTAAGAATATTTCATCGTTCTCAAACGCACTAATTATAACCGATTTACCAATAGCTACTTCTGATAATTTCTTTTTCATATTACATACCCCCTCTTTATAAATACAAATTTACCAAATCAATATTGTTCTCTAATTTCGTTTTACGAAAATAATAATGACAGATAAAATTCATTTTTTTTACCTTAAACACTGCTATTCACTTAGAGACAGGACCAGGTTAAAATCATTTTTGCCCAACATTTTTAAAGCTGAGGGAAAGGATCTGAATAGCCTTACTTATATATTCTGTTCCGATAAATACCTGCTGGAAGTAAACAGGACCTATCTGAAGCACGATTATTATACCGATATTATCAGTTTTGATTTATCCGGAGAAACAAGGGCTATTGATGGTGAGATATACATCAGCGTTGACAGGGTGGAAGAAAATGCCCGAAAAATAGGGGTTAGTATAAAAACAGAGATTCACAGAGTAATTTTTCATGGAACACTTCATTTGTGTGGATATTCGGACAAAACAAAGCATGAAAAACTACGAATGCGAGAAAAGGAGGAGGAATATTTGTATAAGTACTTTAATAAATAATATATTATTATAATTATTTATAGTTCATATTGGTGATAATAAGCTGCTTTTCATAAAAATTGGTTTCACGTGGAACCCAAAATACCCATAAAGAGGGTTTCACGTGAAACCTAACACCCCCTCTCACTGAAACATCAAAACACTAACTTTGCCAAATGTTTACGCAGTATGATGTTATAGTTGTTGGAGCAGGACATGCCGGCTGTGAAGCCGCAGCCTCGGCCGCAAATCTGGGCAGCAAGGTCTTGTTGATTACCATGAACTTACAAACAATTGCACAAATGAGTTGCAATCCAGCAATGGGAGGCATTGCAAAGGGGCAAATTGTTAGAGAAATCGATGCAATGGGAGGCTATAGCGGGATAGTGAGTGATAAAAGCATGATCCAGTTCAGAATGCTCAATAGATCCAAAGGGCCTGCTATGTGGAGCCCCAGGGTTCAAAGTGACAGGGGTTTGTTTGCCACAACCTGGAGGGAAATGCTTGAAAACACACCCAATGTTGATTTTTATCAGGATACCGTTAAGGGAACATTGGTTAATAATGGCATAGTAGAAGGAGTGGAAACCGGATTTGGACATAAAATAAAGGCCAGGTCGGTTGTTTTAACCAATGGAACCTTCCTGAATGGGGTTATTCATGTAGGAGAGAAAAACTTTGGGGGCGGAAGAATTGCGGAGAAAAATTCGGTGGGAATTACCGAACAGCTTGTTTTACTGGGATTTGAGACCGACCGGCTAAAAACAGGTACACCACCAAGGATTGATGGAAGAAGTCTTGACTATTCCAAGATGGAAGAACAAAAGGGAGACGAGGAAATTGTTGGATTCAGTTTTTTAGATATTGATAAGCCCAGACCAGAGGAACAAAGGAGTTGTTGGATAACTTATACAAATGAGCGGGTACACGAATTACTAAAGACCGGATTTGATCAAAGCCCAATGTACCAGGGAAGGATCCAGGGAACCGGACCAAGGTATTGCCCGAGTATTGAAGATAAAATAAGCAGGTTTGCACAAAGAGACCGCCATCAGCTTTTTGTTGAGCCAGAAGGTAAAAATACCATTGAGATATATGTGAACGGATTCTCCACATCTCTCCCAGAAAATATTCAATATCAAGCACTTAGACTAGTTCCGGGGTTTGAAAATTGTAAAATGTTCAGGCCGGGTTATGCAATTGAATATGATTACTTTCCCCCAACACAGTTGAAATTTAGTTTAGAAACAAAACTCATTGAAAACCTGTTTTTTGCAGGTCAAATTAACGGAACAACCGGCTATGAAGAGGCTGCTTGCCAGGGATTAATGGCAGGAATTAATGCACACCAAAGGGTAAAAGGCCAGGAAGCCTTTATTTTAAAAAGGAGTGAAGCATATATAGGAGTTCTTATAGACGACCTCATAAACAAGGGTACCGATGAACCATACCGCATGTTCACCAGCCGGGCAGAGTTCAGAACTCTTTTGCGCCAGGACAATGCAGACCTTCGGCTTACAGAAAAAAGCTACAGGATAGGACTGGCATCACAGGAAAGAATGGAAAGGGTGAAGACAAAAACTGAAAGCATCAGAAAAGTGAAAGAGACCCTTTCCTCCTTAAGCCTGGAACCAGAAGAAACAAAAGATTTTTTTGAAAGCGTACAATCCTCCGCGTTATTAACCAAACAAAAAGCATCCCAAGTCCTGCTCCGGCCAATGGTAGGGCTGAAAGAGATGGCCGAATATGTTCAAAGGGTAAAAGATGCTGTAAGGGGGTTCGACAAAGAATCCATTGAACAGGCTGAAATACAGATTAAATATGAAACGTATATTGAAAAGGAAAAGGAGCTTGTTGCCAAAATGAGCCAGCTCGAAGACCTGCTTATTCCAGACAACTTTAATTATGAAAAACTACTATCACTAAGTAACGAAGCCCGGCAAAAATTCACCAGAATAAAACCCAGGACCCTTGGACAAGCTTCCAGGATTTCGGGAGTTAATCCCAGCGATGTTCAGATTTTGATGGTTTTTATGGGCAGATAAAAAAAGACAATAAAAATGAAGTTAAATTTTCAGAACAGCGTACCTAAGGAATTAATTTTTGAGAACGTTGCAGAATACCTGCACCTTCAGAAGTTAAAGATCAGCAAAGAAGATAACACCCGGCCGTGGGGCGGTTTTTTTGTAATTGAAGAAGGCGAAGCCGAAAAATTCATTAAACTTTATTTTCCCCATCTCACTAAAGAAGAGTTGAGTATTTCGGGAAAACTCAGCCCCAAGATCTTGATAGTAGCGCCCGAAAAAAGGCTAAGCTGGCAATATCATCACCGGCGTGCCGAGATCTGGAAACTGATTGGTGGAACCGCTGCGGTTGTAACCAGTGATACAGACGAAGAAAAGGAAACAAAATACCTGAATATCGGCGATATTATTCAGCTGAAACAAGGAGAACGCCACCGCCTGGTTGGTCTTGATAATTGGGGTGTTGTTGCCGAGATCTGGCAACATACCAATGCAGACAACCCCAGCGATGAAAACGATATTATAAGGCTGCAGGATGACTTTGGACGGTAGTTTATTGCCGGACAATTTTGCTGGCCGCAATTACCATCCTTAGTTCACCATAACTAATACCCGGAGGCAGATTTTCAATTAATGTTTTATGGCTGCCTGTACCATGTCTGGCAACCGCCTCATTTATCAGGCCCAGCTTTTCTTTATTAACAAACTCATTGATATCTATTTCACCGACGCCTACAAAATAAGCAAGGTGACCCTCAATTGTACTGGTGGATAAATTTCTTTCTTTAGCAATGGCTGCAATGTCTTTTCCTTCTTTGTATAAATGAAAAGAAACGGATTTGGTATCAGGGCCGGCCTCTTTTAGCTTTATCCTTCTTTCTTTTTTCGGATTGACCAACATTGCCGCCATATTGCTTTCCAGGCTGTATCGTTCACAATAATCACTTACCATTTCCAGGATTTCATCGCCATATTTTTCTGATTTTGCTTTTCCAAAACCAGCCATCAGCATCAGGTCTTTCTTCGACAGGGGCAGATAGGTGCTGATCTCTTCCAGCGAAGCCTGGTTGGCTACCATATAAACAGGCTGGCCGGTATCAGAACAGATCATATTGCGCCAGCGCTTTAATGTTGCAAGTAGTTCCGCGTTTTGCGATCCGTCATGACCCGCATTTGTATCGCTTGCATAACAGGAAAGATTGAACCGTGGTATTACTAATTTTAATTTGTGCTGTAAAAAACCGGTTACAGAGAACGGGGACTTACAATATTGCATGTAAAAACAGGCTGTATTAACTGCTATGGCAAGTTCATTTAGCTTTTCATTGATGGGTGCCGAAGTTTCTTTGTGCTCTGTTGTTACCGGGTGATCTTTTAAATCAGTCAAATAACTTTCCAACCTCGGAAGAAAATGACTGGCAGCATCCGATATTCGCTTTTGAAGAACAGCATTGTTTTCAATCATATCGGTTTCGTTGATCAGGGTTGAAATAAGGCTGCTGAATTTTAATCCTACTGTCCTGTCTGCCACAAGCCCGCGATTAAAATTCTCTATCCAGGAAGCTGCTTTTTCATTGAGCCGGCCTTTGTGCTGTTTTACCAGCAAGCCCAGCTGTTCACCAACAGCCGACGCCTCCTTAAAAGAAAAAATATCTTCCAGCAGCTGTTCGGTGAAGATTTTTCTTGCCAGAACAAAACGCCCCGGTAAAGACCCCTTATACAACAATGATTGCTGGGCTTTGCTCACATTAACATTGTTGCTGATGGCAGAAGGGGGAATTTTACTCAACAATACAATTCCATCCAGGCTGGTGCAGCGGCTGAGGGCAACATATACCTGCCCGCTGCTAAAGGCCGCCGCCGCATCGATCATAACTTTATCAAATGTCAGCCCCTGGCTTTTATGAATGGTTATGGCCCAGGCAAGCCGCAGGGGATACTGGGTAAACGAGCCCAGCGTTTCCTGTTCTAATTTTCCATCAGCCCTGTTCAGGGTGTAACGGCTGTTATCCCAGGTTTCCGGCCTCACATCAATATCGATAGCATCACAGGCAACAACGATCTTATCTTTTTCAAGCGACCTGATCACCCCGATCTTTCCGTTAAAATATCTTTTCTGGACTACATCATTCTTCAGGAACATGACCTGGGCACCGGTCTTTAAGACCAACTCATATTCGGCAGGGTACATGGATTCCGGAAAATCACCCTCTACAGCCGCATTGAAAGTAAAGGAGACCTCGTCAATTTTATAAAGCCGCTGTTGATTTATAAGATCCGCCTGGTTGTTGTGTGAGGTAAGTGTGATGTATTTTTCTTCTGCCCCGGGCCGGAAAGCCGGGTTATACCGGGAATGCAGCAACTCGAAATCGCCCGGACCCATTTGATTGTTCCTTACCTTGTTCAGCAATTCAACAAAGCCCTCCTCCTTTTGACGGTAAATTTTATTCAGTTCGATCAGCAAAGGAGAAAGCTCTTTAGCCGCAAGACTGTCGAAAAAGAAAGGCGAAGAGTAGTATTCACTTAAGATATTCCATTCCTGGTTTTGTGCCACCGGCGGCAGCTGGAACAGATCGCCGATGCACAATAGCTGTACTCCGCCAAAAGGTAAGTGATGATTCCTTCTTACACTCTTTAAAATAGCATCAATGGCATCCATGACATCGCAACGCACCATACTTATTTCATCGATCACCAGCAGCTCCATTTTTCGGAGCAGTTGCTGCCGCTGTTTATTGAACCGGACCTTTGCAAGCAATTCGTCCTTGTGGTTCTTTGTAGGCAAAAACGGATGAAAAGGCAATTGAAACAAACTATGAAGCGTAACCCCGCCGGCGTTAATGGCAGCAACACCGGTTGGGGCTGCCACAATGATATTCCTGGTGGAATTCTCCTTAAGATATTTTAGGAACGTTGTTTTGCCCGTACCGGCTTTCCCGGTAAGAAAAATATTCTCTGAGGTTTCCGTAACAAACCGGAACGCCAGGTCAAACAGTTCATTGTGTTCAATAGCGTGCATGGTAATAAAGATAAGGCCATAATAAGAAACCGGGCCCGGTTAATTGTTATATCAACCCGGCCTTCTCCGGAGTTTTTTCCCTTAAAAAACTGGTTTTTACTCCATGGTGATAAAAGCCGGATTTTATAGCATTGTGGTTGGGATAAGTAAATAAAAAAGATAGAAAGGCGTTCCCTGTTTTGAGAATACCCCTCTATCTTAACAAGGGAATTATGCAGAGGCCTTGCTGCCAAGCATCAGTAATTCATTTATCTCCACTTCGGAGATGAATTTTTTAACGCCCTCTTTATCCGTATAACTGCGGCTGATGAGCTTGCCTTCAATGGCTACTTCACTTCCCTTGTTCAAATACTTCTCAGCAATGTCGGCGATCTTGCCCCAGGCTACCATGTTGTGCCAGGTTGTTTCTTTAACCTTTTCACCTTTGGCATTCCGGTAGATCTCGTTGGTGGCAATACTAAAACGGGCAAGCTTTTTCCCGCTTTGGGTGTTTTTGATTTCTGGAGCATTGCCCAGGTTGCCGATGAGCTGAACTTTGTTTCTTAATGTGTACATGTTTTAAGATTTGTGTCCGGCCCTGGGCCGAACGGTTATTATTTTATTTCAACCAGCAGGGAGACGTCATTTCCCGCTGACGGCACAAAGATGAAGCGACAAAAAAACGGTAGCCGGAGATTATCCTTTTACTTACCTGTATAAGCGTTTGTAAACGGATGGGGAAAAAGGTAGACCCGAAGCATCAATAAAACCAATTCCGTACTATGTTAAAAGAGAGAGAAGACAAGATATGCCTGCTTTGCGGGAAAATACTGAAAGGGCGCAGCGATAAAAAATTCTGTGATGATTATTGCCGGGCTGCCTTTAACAATGAGCTTAAAAGCGCTGCCAATAACTATATCCGGAATGTGAACAATGCACTGGGGAAGAACCGGCGCATTTTGGAAAGCCTGCTTCCTGCGGGCGAACAAACCGCAAAAGCCAGCCGGGATAAACTGGCGGAAAAAGGATTTCTGTTCAAATACCACACACACCAATACAACGCAAGGAATGGCAATACTTATTTCTACTGCTATGAATACGGATACCTCCCGCTGGAAAACAACCGGCTTTTGGTAGTTAAAAGAAACGAAGAGTAAAGAAAGCGCTTGGCCATTTCAGAGGCAGCAAATTAGCGCCCCCAACAATTATTATCATGCCGGATAATAGAGTATTTTTACCGGCTAATTAATGATTTTTCAACAGCTTCTATATAGAACCGCCCGACTGATCTTTTTACCTGTTTGTTCATTTTGCATCAGCGAAAGATCCAATGCACAATGCGGCACACCCATATCTGTATTTCCATATACAGAAGGTTTTGAAACAACCAATGGCGCCTGGGCGCCCGGAGGCTCGGGGTCTGACTGGGCATGGGGCACACCAGCCAAATCAACCATAAACGCTGCGGCAACCGGTTCCAAATGCTGGATCACGGGTGGACTGACCCCGGGGTCTTACAACAACGGAGAAGCATCCTGGTTACAAAGCCCCTGTTTCGATTTTACGACAGTTCAGCATCCCTATATTTCCTTTGCTGTTTTTTGGGAAACAGAAAGAAGGTTTGACGGTGCAACCCTGCAATACTCAATAAACCTTGGCGCCACCTGGATAAATGTGGGCAGCCTGAACGACCCGCTAAATTGTTTGAATGACAACTGGTTCAATTTTTCCCCCATCACCGGGCTCAACCCGCTTGCAACGATAAGAGAAGGATGGTCGGGAACCATTCAACCAACCATTGGCAGTTGCCAGGGAACCGGGGGCAGCGGGCGTTGGGTAAATGCACAACATACCATGCCGTACCTGGCAGGAATACCCAATGTGATCTTCCGCTTTGCATTCGGGGCGGGAACCACCTGTAACAATTACGATGGTTTTGCCATTGATGACATCGTGATCGGGGAGGCGCCTCCCAATAATGCATCTTTCACGTACTCCTGTACCAGCAGCAACTCCATAAGCTTTGCAAACACGTCTGCCCTTTGCCCGGTGCTTGAATGGAATTTTGGTGACCCTGCTTCCGGAACAAATAATACTTCAACCGCACAAAATCCAACGCATGTTTTTTCAGCACCAGGAACCTATACCATTACCCTGGTCGCGACTGGCCCGGATAATGAAGCCGATACCACATCGCAAACCATCCATATCCTTGGCTTAACAACATCCGTAATTACCGGCATCAATTGTTTTGGAGATAAAACCGGTTCTGCAACAGTAAACGTTGTGCCTGCAGCAGCAGCCCCGTTCAATTATTTGTGGAATACAAACCCGGCACAAACCACCCCGACAGCAACGGGCCTGGGAGCCAGCATCTACACCGTTACTGTAAGTGCGGCAAACAGTTGCCAGGCAAATACAATAGTGATCATTACAGAGCCGGCTAAACTATCCCACAGCGTAACTATCATTCAGCCCGGCTGTTCTGCACCAACAGGAACCGCCACCATAACAGAAAGCGGGGGAACCCCGCCATATAGCTATTCCTGGTCTCCTTCCGGGGGAACCAGTGCAACCGCAACGGGGCTTGTGCCGGGAAACTATACCGTAACGGTTACAGACAGCAGGTTGTGTACGGAGAATATCAGTATCAGCATTGTTACGGCAACTTCGCCGGCGGTTAATATTGTGAACAGGAAAGATGTCAGTTGTTATGGGTTGAGTGATGGAAGCGCAGCCGCACAGGTTTCGGGGGGCAGCCCTCCATATACATACAACTGGAATACTGTACCGCCGCAAAACACGATAACCGCCATAAATCTTACGGCAGGAAATTATACCGTGACCATAGATGATAATAACGGATGTACCGCCTCCGCCTCCGTTCTCATTTCGCAACCCGCTGCCGGCTCTTGCGGCGATGTATATTTCCCCAATTCCTTTACCCCCAATGGCGATACCAGGAACGACGGCTTTGGTCCCCTGGGAAATTTATCTGCCATCAGCAATTACCGGCTGTTGATATACAACCGCTATGGCCAACTGGTATTCAGCAGCAACGACCCCTCTGAAAAATGGAATGGTTATTACAGGTCGAAACTGAACAGCCCCGGAAGTTATGCATGGTATGCAAGCTTTACATTTAAGAACAACTTCAGGAGAACCGAGCAGGGAACCGTAACGGTGATCCGGTAAAAATGAAACTACATCGAAAACTCAGGCTTCTTGTTTTTAGGAAGCGCCCGGAAACTTATGGGCATTGCTGTTTGTTCCTGCGGGAAATCATCCGACTGCAATTCGATCCTCCGGGTAATGTCTCCCAAAGAAGAAAGCCGGTCAAGCGTATACGGAATGGTATCAAGCCCGGAAGCAAATTTTAAGATATAGCTGTAAATGGCAAACAGGCTGCCGGCCATTACGGTTGGGCTGTGCATGTTTTTGGAAACGATCAGCGAAACAGCGATGACCACCAGCACCATGATCTCCATGAAGCCAAAGTTCCAGGCCTCTTTATCGGAGATGCGGATCTGCCACTTGCGCAGGTTGTTATAATGATGACGGATCATCGAATTATTCCCGGTGGAGATGATGTCGACCTGTTTTTCCAGTTCATCGTTTTTGTGCCTGTTCAACCGCTTCATTCTTTTGCCATAGAGCATACTGATGATGATAACCGGCACAAGGATGGCCAGGCAGATACCTACCACCACTTTATCGTAGAAGAACAAAATGACCAGCGAACCCAGTATATTATACGTCGCTTCAATCACATACACCAGGTCGTGTTCTAAAAAATCAACAAACTCTCTTGCCAGGGTTGAATGGGCGCTCAGCTTGGATACTTCTATTTTATTATACCGGCGGCTGAGGAATTTTGTTACCAGGGTTGTGTATATGGCTGTGTAGGTACGGGTATCGTACATATGCCGGATTGTTCCGATAAGCAAATAACAAAGGTGAACCCCCGTTAATACGATAAGCCCGTTATAACTTCCCTTTATCAGGTCATTGATCGCCTCACCAAAAAAATAAAACCGGAGCAGGCTGCCCAGCATTTCCAGCGAGAACAGGAAATACGTGATAATAAGCTGGTACTTATGCTTCATCATCAGGGTGCGTAATATTTGAAATTTAGACATAGCGCTGTTCTTTTGATCCTTGAATCACCTGGTTAATAAGCCCAATAAGGACGATGAATTTAAATACGGTTAGTAAGACGGGAAGACGTGAGGCGGGTTTAATTGGTCCGGAGGCTTTCTCTTTCGGTTACCGAGTTATTCGGGGGTACCGGAAACACGTCCGCAACAATTAGCTGCACCACAGCGGCAGTCAAAGGGCTCCATGTGTTCATCCAGGAAGTTTGCGTAGTTGAGGGTTAGTTCTTCGCCTTTCGAAATGTTTCGTAAAGCCACTACATTTAAGCCTTCATATCGGGTGTTAGGATCACAACTGTGATTTTGTGGGGCCCAGTTTGCCGGATTATCATCCCACAGCAAAAATACCTCTTTGCTCAGAGGATAAGCGTACTTTCTAAAAGTTTCTTTTTCCTTAACATTCCATTTGTTTTCTGCATATCTGCGGGTAACGATCCGCTGTGCCATCTCTTCCCCCTTGAAAATCACCTCCCTGGCGTTTATATTCTGATTTGCATATATGCCATAACCTGCAATGGCATTGCCTTTCATAGTATACTTTTTTTGCCTGCGTTGGTGCCGGGCAATGCCTTCATCAATTATTTTTTTAAGAAATCCTGCCTGGCCAATTCCATCACATTTTAAAATATAATCGGCAGAGCCTTCGTATCCGTCTTTATAAAATACCGAGCAGGTAAAGTTAATTTCCAGGAAAAAGATCTCGTTCTTTTCATTCACCCGGAAGTCGAGCCGGGCATAGCCAACCCCGCCAAATCCCTGGAATATCTGCAGTGCCGCATCTTTTAATTGCTGTTCCAGGCCGGGGTCGTTGCAGGGAATATTTGCTTCGGGATGAAGCTCCGAGGTCTTCAATGCATAGGTCTTGAATTGAAATCCCTTCGGAAAGATATATTCGATGGGCTTGAACACCGTACAGCTTTTTCCTTCCTGCGCATCGGCCACCAGCATCACCGTAAACTCCCTGCCCTGGATATATTCTTCCACCAATAACGGCCCGTATTCTTCCATGATGGAAGCACATTTTCTGACCAGGTCTTCTTTATTGTAAACAAGCGAGCTGTCATCAACACCCAGGCTGTCCCCGGCCTTATCCGGCTTAACAAACAACGGATACTGCAAATGGGCGCATTCTTTTTCAATATCATCAACCGACCCGATCAAGGCAAAGGCCGGAGTTTTTATACCCGAAGTATACGCCACGTATTTCATCAGGTCTTTGGGCGGATCGTAAAGCAACGAAGTGGGACCGGTAAAAGGAAGGTTCAGCAACTCCATGAAATAAATAA
The DNA here is from genome assembly GCA_016710165.1 of Chitinophagaceae bacterium. Taxonomy (NCBI): domain Bacteria; kingdom Pseudomonadati; phylum Bacteroidota; class Chitinophagia; order Chitinophagales; family Chitinophagaceae; species Chitinophagaceae bacterium. The sequence goes on from JADJLJ010000001.1 coordinate 2,338,310, forward strand.
CATCCACGGAGGGCACAGTCCATTCAAGATACCCTTCACATAAGTTAACGAAGACGTCGAAGTTCTTTTTCTTAAGCTCTTTCAGTTGTTTGTAAACGGTAAGCTTGTTCAGTTGCACATGCTCAAATTCTGCCCCGGGCATTAAATGTCCCAGATCCCTGGCCGGGTCGTAATTTTTATAATCTACATCGGATGTGGAGTAATCAGGTTGAAGAACGCAAACTTTCATATTCAATTTTTTTCCGCCGGCCTCAGGAAATGCCCATCGAACCCTTGCGTTTCAGCGCTTTTGCGGACAGCTTCTTTCTTTGATAAGCGTCGTTTATTATGGCTACCACCAGTTGGGTGAATGTTTTTCCGCTCAGCCTCAATATGGCGCCAATGGAAGTATAATCCTCGTCTTCGCTCAGGCCACATTGTGCGTTTACCTCCAGTACATATATTTTGCCGGTCTCTTTATCCATCCGCAGGTCAACCCGGGTGTAGCCCTTGCCCCTGGTGGCAACAAACGCCTCCCAGCTGATCCGCTTTATCTCTTCGATCAAAGAAGGGTCGGGCAATTCATATTCATAAAAATTGCCTTCATCCGGCATGGGGTTCTCTTCTTCATAAATTTCCCAAAGCCTGTCAAAGCTTAAGAACTTTTCTTTTTCAGGCAGGGAAGGATGAAAGATACGCTCTACCGGTTCATATATTTTTGCCTTTCCGGGCTTATCGTAAGAACCAACGATCAGCACGGTATATTCCGGGCCGCTGATGAAAGATTCAGCTACGATCCCATCACAGGTCAGTTGCCAGCCGCGGTAACCATCAAACATATTCTGTACCTGTTCATCAAGTTCTTTGGGCGTGCTCACAACATTTCGTACGCCAACGCCCATGCTGCCGCCGGAAACGGAAGGCTTTACTATAATGGGAGAACCAAGTTTCCTGATAATGTCACCGGTATCTTGGTCCCTGGCTGTTATGGCTTCCCAGGGCGCCGTGGGCACGCCGGCCTTATCAAAAGCCTGCTTCATGGGTATTTTGGAGGTAGTGATATGATAAAAATATTCATCAGAGCCGGTATAGAACAATCCTTTCTCTTCCAGCAGCTTCACTACCGATATACCAGGCGTACCATTCACTTCATCACCATCGCAGAGGTTGAAGATGAGGTGGATCTTATTGTCTTTCTCATTCTTTTTGGCGATGTTGTCAATAACCGACGCATAATTGTTTATAGTAACCGGTTGCCATTTCCATTCCACATCCAGTTCATTGAATGTTTTGCTGTATTCGGCAATGCTTTGTGAAAAATCGTAGTAATAATCAATATTCGGGTCACTTGTCTCCAGGTGCGGCGCCAACACCCATACATAAAGCTGGTTTAGCGGAACAGCGGATAAAAATGAGTTAGATGGGGCCATACTGGAACGGGTGAGTTACAACGACAGCTTTTGTTTTACCTGCGATTTAATGAAATCGGTCAAACGGTACCTGGAAAGTGTTTCTATAGAAAGATGGGAAGCGCCGTTGATCAGTTGTAAACAGTCCTTGCTTCCGCAGTTGCAAACAAAGGGTTGTGCCATATCCCACTCGGTGGAAGGGTAGAAAAATGTAAACTCTTCACCAGGTTGCAGTGGTTGCAGGCATATAAGCTGCAGGGAACTGGTATCAAAAAAAACATTGGGACTGCAACTGTGGTTGATGTACTGAAGGAACTCCGGCATCAGCGTAATATGCCTGTCGGTACCGGTTTGTACGGTCAGGTACGTTGGATAGGATTGGGTAATTCCTGCACTGAAATTGCAGATCACATCACCGGGAGCAAAATGCCGGGTGGCGTGTAATGACTTTTGACTGGAAGCATTATTCAGTAAAACTTCTGCAAAAACATGATTACTGATAACTTCGGCGGATGGGGTAGTAATGGTGGTTGTTATCATGCGGTTTTAGAAGGGAATAACCCGTAAAAGTTTAAAGTGATTAATGTTTATTTTTTGAATTTACGTATACGATAGTAAATGTATAAAAGCATTGTTTAATTAAAAAGTTTATTGGGCATTATTATTCACTGGTGGATTAATTGTTTTATAATGTGAATAACCAGCCAAATCATTTTATCACCCAGCAGAACCCGGTTATTGCTAAGTACAAATAAAACGATGCAGGCGAACAGGTGCTGATGGTAATAAAGAAGGCTGTCCTTTTAAGACAGCCTTCTTTAAATAATCCGTACAGGAATAGCTATTGTAAAACGACCTTTCCCGTGGCTAAAACTTTGCCATTTGAATCCATTACCGCAACAACATACACCCCCCGGCAAGGGGGGCCTGCTGACACATCCATGATGCTGTAAGGTGCTGTTACCGTAAACGATTTAATATAAACCCGCTGGCCGTTATTGCCGTAAATGACCAGGCTCCTGGTTGTTCCCGGGTTTACAGCGCCGCTGTAATACCTTACCTGAAATACGCCGCTGTTTGGATTGGGTGTTATGAAAAGCCTGTTAGAAGCAGAATCTTTAATATTGACAGCATTGGACAAGGCGGTACAGTTTAATGCAGTTGTTACACGGGCGGTATAAAGCCCCAGTTCATCTACACCAACACGAAGCGTTGATCCGGAAGCGCCTGGAACTGCAATACCATTCCGGTACCAGGCAATTGTATTGGTTGGGCCCGGAGGCGTTATGGTTGCCGTAAGTGTAGTGAACATACCTGGTAAGAGACTTGTATAAGGCGAAGCCAAAATGGAGATCGATGGCGCTGCAGTTGTTGTTACCGTCACGCTTGCGCATGAAGTGGTATTGCAGGTTCCTTCTGCCCGCACAAAGAAAGTGGTGCTGGTATTGACCGCCACATTGGAAAGCGTGGCACCTGTTCCAAGTAAAGCGCCTCCGCAGCTGCCGCTGTACCATTTCCAGGAAGCCCCGGTTCCCAGGAAGCCCCCGGTAATACTTAAGTTTACTATTGCAGGCCCGCAACTCGACGTTATATCTGAATTAGCAGAAACCGCAGCAACTGAAATGCTGTTAACCGTTAATGTAGCTGTTGAGGATGTCACCGGTCCGCAACTGCCCGTTACAACCACATCATAATCACCGGCATCACCAATCGTTACATTATTGATGGTATAAGACGCTGCGTTGGCGCCGTTGATATTTCCTCCGTTCTTACGCCATTGATAGGTTAAAGAAGTGCCCGATGCTGCAACGGTAAACGTGGCATTTCCCCCCGCACAAACCGTTTGGCTTGCAGGCTGGGTACTTATAACTGTTGTTGCATTAACAGTTAATGTGGCTGTTGTGGAGGTTATGTTTCCACAGGCTCCGTTGATGACCACATCATAATTACCGGCATCGCCCGCCGTTACATTATTGATCGTATAAGATGCTGCATTGGCGCCGCCGATATTACCTCCGTTCTTACGCCACTGATACGTTAAAGAAGTACCCGAAACAACAACAGTAAAAGTTACATTTGCCCCGACACAAACAACCTGGTTCACGGGCTGTGTGGTTATCGCGGTGGAAGCATTTACCGTTAAAGCAGCTGAATTAGAAGTAACTGGCCCACAGGCCCCCGTAACCACCACGTCATAATCGCCGGCATCACCTGTTGTTACATTATTTATGATATAAGATGCTGCATTGGCGCCACCGATATTACCTCCGTTCTTACGCCATTGGTACGTTAATGAAGTGCCTGTTGCTGCAACGGTAAAAGTCACATTTACTCCCGCACAAACGGTTTGCGATACAGGATTCGTTGTGATCGTTACCGGCTGGTTCACAGTAATGGTCACAATGTTTGAAAAAGCGGTTGACGGACCTGAAGAACAGGTTACTTTGAGCCGGTAATAAGTGGTGGATGTGATGACGCCTGTTGAAGCGCTGGCAGGATTGGTTTGCCCGGCAAGGTCATTGATATTGCTGACAAAATTATCATTGGAATATTGCCATTGGTAACTGATGCCATTGCCTGCAGAATATCCTGTTGCCATTACCGTGCCCGTGCCGGAAGTGCAGAATGGCCCGGACGAAGTGTTTGCAGTGCCGCCAACAGGTGTGGTACAGGCGGGGGGTGTGAATTCAAAAGCACCCGGGTCGGGGTTAACGGCCCTGACCACATTGAGAATATCATCCGTAATACCCCCCACAGCAGTTGTGCCCATTGCTGCTCCATCCACAACAGGATTAGCAGGCGCAAAATTACCTGCGCCGGGGTTTGTAAATAACGGGTCTGCATGAACAGAGTTTGCATCTTTACCGGTACCGGTCTGCCAATCAGTGAATGTAGTATAGTTCGTACTTCCGATCTGCCCGTATGTTTGTGTACCTCCCGGTGCATTCAGCCAGGCTGCATTGTAATTGGAGATGAACGGGGCAGCAGACGCAGAGACATCAATGATCCTCTTTACCCCGGTTCCTCCCCGGGTAACAACAAAAATGTTATTACGCATATCAAGGCCGTTTTGTGTGCTGAAGTTTGATAAATTAATGGCATTGGTATTGGACGTACCGGCTCCTGTGGCATTGTTCAGCACAATGGTATTATGATAAATATTCACCGGCCCGGTAACAGAATTATTCTGGATACCATACTGTGCACCATCATTGTTCATTCCATAAATGAGGTTGTTTTGAATGGTGCCCGAAGTAGGTGCAGTGGTGGTGCCGCTCATATATACACCCCTGCTGATCGTAGAACTGCCGGGCATACTAACGTGCAGATCGTAAATGCGGTTCTTCTCCAGTAAAAAAGCAAGCGATCCTGCTGGTACGGTAATACCTGCCGGTGTAACGGCATCGCTTCCGGAATTGGTACGGGTTGGTCTGCGGATGATATTTCTGGATACCAATGCCCCATTGGTATAAGAGAGGTAAACACCAAAGCCATACCAGTCAAACACGTTGTTATTAATGACCGAAATACGGGTTAATGGTGTATTCCAGTGCACGCCGGAAAGCTGAATGGCCGAATAACCTCCGCTGACCGTATTGCCGGAGATAACAACACTGTCTGAAAGAGATCCGTCAAGCAGCCAGTTGGCACCGGAAATAATGATCCCGAAAGCCGAAGAGGTGGAATTGGTGGTGGATACATTGACGGTATTGTTCCGGATGGTAATTTTTGAAGAGCCATTGGTGATGTGAATACCCCGGCCCTGTGTAGCGTGCAGGCTGTTTACCGTCAGGTTTTCAACGATCATGTGATTCACGCCGTTCAACTGCAGTATATGATCACTGGCAGCATTGGTGGGATTATATTGCAGTACCTGGCTGTTCCCGTTCAATGTAATTGTATTTACAGCACTGCTGCCCGGAACGGTATTAAATACCACCTGTTCATCATAAGGGCCGTTCATTACATTGATAACAACCGGCGTACAAATGCCATGCTGCGAAAGTGCATTTGCCATACTTTGAAAACCGGTAAAGTTGGTGGTGGAAACCGGTAAAGAAGCATTGATGGTAAACACCCCTTCAAGGCCCCTGCGGAAGCCATTGTATGTATAGCTGTCATTAGAAGGATTACTGTCTGGCCCGCCGTTCGGATTGGATGATGTAGCTGTAAAATTGTAAATGGTGGCCCCGGTTACCGGAATGGTTCCTAAAGTAACAATGGTGGAAGCTCCGGGCGGAACCGTTGGCCCTGTCCAGTTAACTGCTGCCTGCGGAACGCCGTTCACAGTCCAGTTAATGGTAACGCTGTTCAAAGGATCGCCACCGGCATTGGTAAGTTCAAACTGCACGGCCAGGGTATTTGCACAATGGGGTATCGGAGGTAAAATAAAATTGGTGATGGCAGCGTCTCCCGATGGCGGGGTGAATTCATAAGCACCCGGATCAGGGGTAGCGCTACGGGTTGCCCCGGTGATATCTGTTGTGATGCCCGTACCCGGCAGCGCCTGGTTATTAATGACACCAGACCGGGGAACAGGATTGGTAACCGACTGGAAGGATGGATTGGTCTCAAAACTGGCTGCATCCTGGGTGCTTGCCGTTTGCCAGGCATTCAGCGTAGCATAGACTGTTGCACCCCGCATCCCAACATTTCCACCAGGTACCCAAAACACGTTGTAATTGCTGTTGATGGCCGATGTTACCGTGCTGGTGCTTGCCAGCTCAATGGCGGTCTTTGTTCCGCTGGTGGTTTGGGTAATACTGAAAATATTATTTCTCAGCACAGAATTGGTATTACTCAGTTCTTCCCGGAATCCTTTCAGGTTACCGGAAGTTGCTGTTGCATTATCAAAAGAAACGGTATTAAAATAGATTTCCGGTGCAGTGCCACCGGTCCTGACCCGGATGCCTTCAATGGTTCCGTTAGTGGAACGGATATCGTAGATCAGGTTATTATACACTTTATGCCCCGTTCCGTTAAAAGGTAAATGCCTACCAGGCTGCCCGATGTCTGCGACATCTTTATAAAGTTTCCGAAGATCCTGCCATTGACATTGGCTGCCTGGGCAAGCTGTATGGCATTGGTGGATGCAGTTGATCCAGCACTTTTATCGAAATGATTTCCGCTTACAACAGCGCCATCGGTTTCCCGCAGGTAAACGCCATTGGAATTAAAATCATTGAAATTATTATTACTGATCACCACGTTGGTGGCAAGCGGGGAAGCAAGCCCGTTTACGGAAGCGCCATAACCACCACCGGTAACGGTGTTGCCGGTAATATTAATGATATTGAAAGTTCCCCCCGGCGTAAGAATACTGGAAGCTATTCCGTTGGCAACAAAAGCGCCCAAAAGTGTGCTGGTTGCCGATCCCATATCCACTACACAATTACTGATGGTTATATTGTTCCCCGAATTAAGGATATGCACCCCGATAAAACCGGTTGATCCGGGAAACATATTAATGTGCAGGTTATTGATGGTAAAATACTGCAGGCCGATCAGCCGGATGATATGGCGGTTGGGATTTGAGCCGGTCTGGTTGATGGCGGTATCCGAAGTGATGGTTTCCCCGCTTCCTTGAATGGTTACGGTGGCCGCAGCCCCTATGCCGGCAATATTTTGAAAGATCACCTGTTCATTGTACGGCCCCGTGCCGGCCACCACCGTAGCCGTAACATTACCGGTAACACCCGTAGCAGTGAGCGCATCAGAAAAATCTTTAAAGCTGTTAAAATTGGTGCCACCCGTGGGAACGGTCTTATTGATGGTATATGCGCCAATAAGGGAACTTTGTGCGTTAAGGGAAAGGGAAAAAAGAAAGGAGATAAACCCGGCCAAAGCAAACAGGATCCATTTATATGTCACAGAATTAATACGAAGATCCAGGGGTAACTTTTGATCTCATTACCAGGTGTATTTGATATTAGAAATATAGCAGCCTTCAGTTCTTTTTAACAGGCCGTTGCTGTTTTAAGCGAAGTAATTTAGCCCTTATTTTTCGTAAAATCCGGATTCTATACATGGATCTGCATTGTATTAATGCGGGGTTTAATAAGAAGGTTTTATTTACAGGAAGAAGGGAGAATTCATATTGGCAATAGGGTTTGTTGCCCAATATGTATCGGGACGACACAAGCCCGCCCGGATGACCTTGTGGTCGGACGGGGGTTTTCAGTCACGTTGCTGTAGCCCTGTTAACCATTGTTGGGAAGGGCTATAGAATACGGGAAAGAGATAAAATCTCTAAACCAAAGCATCCTTGTCTATGACTAGGACGAGTCAGGAATAATTACTTGATTGTTCTTGTATAAATATATCCATCCGAGCTTGCAATATATACCCTGCTTTGCAGATCATAAACTGCTACATCATAAATGGCATTGAACATGTTTGAGGGGAACAAATCATCTGTATAGTTGTCCCATGTAACACCAAAATCACGTGAAATGTAAACACCCCCATAATAGGAGCTTACAAAAATGTATTTTCCGTCAGATGTGGAATTTATAGACGTTATATATGCAGTATCAACCATTCCGGTATTCACTTTCGACCAGTTATAAGCACTGGTACCCAATTGCGCTCTATAAAGACCCTTTTCAATTGTTCCGGCATATATGTGCGTGCCGCCGGCCGTGCCTTTTCCCGGAATATGCAAAGCATTTACCTCGGGCAAAGCAGGCATGCCGCTCATGATCGTGGTATAATTAGCTCCGCCATCCGCCGAAACAAACATGCCATATGTACCCCCGGCATAGATCCGCTTCCCGCTACTTGTAGGGTTGTCGTCTGTAAATGCATATATGATAAAGGGAGAAATAGTACCCCAAATACTGCCATTGTTAGTAGCGGTACTGTAATAATCGTAAGCGTTGTCTGCAGCCATAATCGTTGTGCCGCTTACATACATATCCCATGCGTCTCTTGAACTATCAAAAGGGAAAACGTATTGTTTAAAAGGAGCCCAAGAACCCGCCGGGGTCAGCGAGTAAATACCATGATCTATGCCAAGGGCAAAAACAATATTGTCTGTGGATACACCAAAACCCTGGATATTGACACCGTTTGGAAGACCCGAACTGAAGTGGGTCCAGTTTTGTCCCCCATCCATTGAACGGTATACCCCATCATTAACGGTGCCAGCATACATCACACCATTTGTTATAAATAATTTTTCAGGAATGGCGGAAAAGAAAGGAATACCACTGCTGGACTTTGTCCATTTTTCAACATTCTCCAGTTTCTTACCGCAGCTATACAAAGCAACGGCAATCAGTAATATATAATATGATTTGAACTTCATGTGAATGACGTTTTATCAAGGTTACATAAATATAAATTTTATTATTGAGGATTCAAAGCATTGGAGGCGATAACGAAAGGTCTATTTATATATGTGATAGCGTGGCTATAAGATTAAAATCTAAAAACCAAAGCATCCTTGTTAGAGACTGGAGAAGGTCAAAATTCTGCTTATTCTGCGGGAACACAAAAACCCCAAGCATTGCTGCCGAGGTCTTGGTCCCGATACATATCGGGACGACACCAGCCCGCCCTTGATGACCTTGGTCGGACGGGAATTTTCAGTCACGTTGCTCTACCGACTGAGCTACCGCACTATTGAATATTGAACAAGTAACAAGGAATTAAGAATGGTAAAATGCAAAAAACCCCAACATTTCTGCCGGGGTTTGTGGTGTGGGGCGGGATTGAACCGCCGACACAAGGATTTTCAGTCCTTTGCTCTACCAACTGAGCTACCGCACCATCCGAATTTCGAACAAGGAACAAGGAATGCTGAATGTCGAAATGGGCAGCAAAAATAAGGAAAATACCTGCTTGAAAAACTAAAAAAGGGAAAAATGTTCAATATTCAGTTTTCAATTTCTTTGAGTGTTGTAATGGGTCCTTTAGTTCCCGTATTCGCATAAGAACTTGATCCGCATGAGTTTTAGCTGTTCCCAGTTGAAATTACTGTCGGCCAGCTCTTCCAGGGCCACCTGGAGGGAAGAGGTTTCGCAGTTCTTGAAATAATCCATTATCTCGTCCTGCTCGTATTCATCCACCATCTCATCGATGGCATAATCCAGGTTTAACTTGGTGCCGCTTGCCACAATGGTCTCCATTTCTTCCAGCAATTCATCAATACGCAGGTCACGGGTTTTGGCCACGGTCTCCAGCGGGATCTTTTTATCTACGTTCTGAATGATGAATATCTTGTTGTTGTTACGGTTCACCACGCTCTTCATCACAAAATCATCGGGGCGTATGATATCATTCTCTGCAACATATTCTGCGATCAGTTCAATGAAAGGCTTCCCATACTTTGCCGCCTTGCCCTTGCTTACACCGCTTATCTTTTCCAACTCGGCCATAGTGGTGGGATACATGGTTGCCATATCGATCAGGCTGTTCTCCAAAAAAATAACAAAGGGCGGCAGCTTCTTTTCTTTGGCAACTTTTTTCCGAAGGTCTTTCAGCAATTCCACCAGTTTTTCATCAGCCGCACCGGCATCCGAACCGGAAGTTTCTGCTTCTTCATCATCTGCATTGGCTTCTTCAAACAGGTTATTCATCACAATTTTGAAAGAGACAGGCTTCTTTAAAAAAGCCTCCCCTTTTTTTGTGATCTTCAGCAGGCCGTATTCCACGATATCCTTTTCGATCAACCCGGCCAGCAACATCTGGCGGATAAGACTGTTCCAGTGATGATTGTCCTTATCGTTGCCGCTGGCAAAAACAGCCAGCTCTTCGTGGCGGTACATTTTTACCTGCGGCGTTGCCTTGCCGGCAAGGATCAGCAACACATATTCAACAGGGAACTGTTCGCCCAGCGCCTTCACCACCTTTAAAACAGTTACCGCACTGTCCTTTGCTTCTGTTTTTTCTTTCGGGTTAAGACAATTATCGCAATGGCCGCAGCTTTCACTATCGTCGTAATGCTCACCGAAATAATGCAACAGCACTTTTCTGCGGCACACACTCGTTTCTGCATACGCCACCGTTTCGTTTATCAGCTGTGCTCCCACTTCACGCTCACTGAGCGGTTTGTCCCTCATCAGGTGTTCCAGCTTGGCCACATCTTTATGCGAATAGTAAAGGATACACTTTCCTTCCAGCCCGTCCCTTCCGCCACGCCCCGTTTCCTGGTAATAATTTTCAATGGATTTTGGAATGTTGTAGTGAATGACAAAACGGATATCGGGTTTGTCAATACCCATACCAAATGCAATGGTGGCAACAATTACGTCCACGTCCTCGTTCAGGAACTGGTCCTGTCTTTCTGACCTTAATTTGCTGTCGAGTCCCGCATGATAAGAAACAGCCTTAATGCCGTTCGCCATCAGCATCTTTGCCAGCTCCTCGGTTGTTTTGCGGTTGAGGGTATAAATGATCCCGCTCTTGTTCTTATGCAGCTGGATGAAACGTACAATACTTTTATTGGTCTGCTCCAGGTTTATCTTCGGCTGGATCTCATAATAGAGATTGGGCCTGTTGAATGAAGAGATGAATATTTTTGGCTTGCGCAACCCCAGGTTCTTAACGATGTCGCTTTGCACTTTAGGCGTAGCGGTCGCTGTTAATGCGATCACCGGTATCTTATCATCGATCAGGTCCATCATTTCTCTTAACCTCCGGTATTCGGGCCGGAAATCATGGCCCCATTCTGAGATACAGTGTGCTTCATCCACGGCAAAGAAAGAGATCTTCAACCCTTTGAAAAAAGAGATGTTCTCTTCTTTCGTCATGGTTTCGGGCGCTACATAAAGCATTTTTGTCTTCCCGGTTGTCAGGTCATCCTTCACCACTTTTTGCTGCCCTTTATTTAAGGTGCTGTTTAAAAAGTGGGCCACATCTTCCTTGCTGCTGTAGCTGCGAACCAGGTCAACCTGGTTTTTCATCAAAGCGATCAATGGAGAAACGATGATGGCCACGCCATCGCTGATGATGGCAGGCAACTGGTAGCATAAACTTTTACCGCCACCGGTAGGCATGATCACAAAAGTGTCATTGCCATTGAGGAGGCTGTTAATGATCTCCTCCTGCGGCTCTTTAAAACCATCAAAGCCAAAATGATCCTGAAGCTGAACAGTCAGTTCACTGTGTGTGTTTTTTGTCGCCCCTTTCTTTGCAGTCCTGGCAGCCGGTTGTTTTATATTGGATTTAGCCATAATTGTTGCTCAACACTGAATTTTCCTTACCCGTTTTTTGAGGGGTTGCGAAGTTAACCTAAATCAACAGCCGAATCAAACCCAATAAGGAAAAACAGCGTTTTTTTAACGAATATTTCAATCACTTAAGTTAATCAAATTAACTTAACCGGCAAAAAATAAGGCAATAAAAAACAGGGTGTTTCAACCCCGCCGCTTCAAAATTTCCTTCTTTGCATTCTGAATGATTTAAAGTAGGTTTGCGCCATTGCTGATGAACAAAGAAAAGATCATACGGGTAGCACTTGGTACAATTGAAACAGAGACCAATGCTGTGAACGGGCTGAAGGAGTTCATCAACGCAGATTTTGTGAAAGCGGCCGAACAGGTCGCCCGGTCGAAAGGGAGGCTGATCGTAAGCGGCATCGGCAAGAGCGCCATCATTGCGCAAAAGATAGTTGCCACACTCAACAGTACCGGAACCCCCTCTGTTTTCATGCATGCTGCCGACGCCATCCATGGCGACCTGGGCATGATACAGGCCGACGACATTGTTCTGCTGATAAGCAAGAGCGGCGACAGCCCCGAAATAAAAGTATTGGCCCCGCTGGTTAAAAACTTTGGCAACACCCTCATCGGCATGGTAGGCAACATGCAGTCTTACCTGGCACAGCATAGTGATATTGTTTTAAACAGCACGGTTGAACAGGAAGCCTGCCCGAATAATCTTGCTCCCACCAGCAGCACCACCGCACAAATGGTGATGGGGGATGCGCTGGCTGTTTGCCTGATGGAGCTAAAAGGATTCGGCAGCGGTGATTTTGCAAAATATCATCCGGGCGGAACCCTGGGAAAAAGACTGTACCTGCGTGTGGAAGACCTGGCGGCACAAAATGCAAAACCGAAAGTATTACCCGGGGCAACCCTTAAAGAGGTGATCGTGGAAATGACAGAGAAGAGGCTGGGAGCAACAGCAGTGGTGGATGAGAAAAATAATATTTTAGGTATAATAACCGATGGCGACCTGCGGAGGATGCTGGAGAAGACAGACAGTTTTAAGAACCTGCAGGCGAAAGACATCATGAGCAGCAGACCGAAAACGATCGGGTCAGACGTGCTGGCAGTGCTGGCGCTGGAAGAGATGCGGAACATCGGCATCAGCCAGCTATTGGTGGAACAGAACGGGGTCTATGCCGGCATCATCCATTTACACGACCTGGTAAAAGAGGGTATCATATAATCTGATTTATGAACAAAAACAACTACGTAGCCATAATGGCCGGGGGCATTGGCAGCAGGTTTTGGCCAATGAGCCGTACAGATTTTCCCAAACAATTCATTGATATATTAAATGCCGGGCGAACACTTATCCAGTCAACCTACGACCGGTTTGCCAAATTCATTCCGGCGGATAATATTTATGTGGTAACGTCGGAACAATACAAAGACATTGTTGCAAAACAACTGCCCGAACTGCCTCACGGAAATATCCTGTGTGAGCCTTCCCGGAAAAATACGGCGCCCTGTGTTGCCTACATCTCTTATAAGCTGCAGTTGCTGAACCCTGATGCCAACCTGATCTGTGCTCCCTCCGACCACCTGATCACAGACGAAGAAGGGTTTAAAGAAGTATGCACGGCCGCATTGAAATTCACGGCGCACATCAAAGCCCTGGTAACACTGGGGATAAAACCAACATACCCCAACACCGGCTATGGCTATATTCAATACGAGCCGCACAAAGTGGATGACAATGTTTATAAAGTAAAAACATTTACCGAAAAGCCCGACCTGGAACTGGCAAAGACCTTTATTACCAGCGGTGATTTTTTGTGGAACGCCGGCATATTTGTGTGGCAGGTCAGGAACATCATCAAGGCATTTGAAAAATACCTGCCCGAAATGGCAGAGGTTTTTGAAGCGGAAAAAAGCCACTTCAACACCCGGAAAGAAAAGGATGCCATTGAACGCATCTACCCGCAATGTGTGAACATATCCATTGATTACGGCGTAATGGAAAAGGCAGATAATGTGTACATCATCCCTTCCTCTTTTGGCTGGAGCGACCTGGGCACCTGGGCCAGCACCTATGATAACCTGGAAAAAGATTACCTCGGCAATGCGGTTGCCGGCGACAATGTAATGGTGATCGATGCCACCAACAACATGGTGCATGCCGACAACAACAAACTATTGGTGCTGCAGGGCCTCGATGAATTTGTAGTGGTGGACACCCACGATGTGCTGCTTATCTGCAAAAAAGACAAAGAGCAGGAGATAAAGGAATATGTGGCCGAGATAAAACGCAACAAAGGCGATAAGTTCATTTAAAACTTTTCTGTTTGATCCCCATAATAAAAAGCAAACTGCCGGAAGTTGGTACCACCATTTTTACGGTAATGAGTGTGCTGGCTGCCGAACATAAGGCCATCAACCTTGGCCAGGGCTTTCCCGACTACCCGATGAATGAAGAACTGATCGCCTTGGTGAACAAAGCCATGCTTGACGGGCACAACCAGTATGTGCACATGGCGGGCTTGCCAAAACTGCGGGAAGTGCTGGCAGAAAAGATAGAAGGCCTTTACGCTACAAAGACCGATCCCGAAACAGAGATCACTATCACACCCGGCGGCACCTACGCTATTTATACAGCGCTTACCAACTTACTGCAGCCCGGGGATGAAGTGATCGTTTTTGAACCGGCCTACGACAGCTATATCCCCAACATTGAGATCAACGGGGGTATTCCCGTGCTTATCCCGCTTGTGTACCCGGATTATAAGATCGACTGGGAGCTGGTGAAGCAGAAGATCTCTCCCAAAACAAAACTCATCATGCTCAATACGCCGCACAATCCATCGGGAAGCGTGTTAGGCGCCGGCGATATTGAACAATTGCGCAGCATCGTAAAAGGCACGGGCATTTTTATTTTAAGCGATGAGGTATATGAGCACCTGATCTTCGACGGCATGAAACACGAAAGCATGCTGCGTTACCCGGACCTGTATGAAAGAAGCTTTGTTTGTTTTTCTTTTGGAAAGGTATACGACTGTACGGGATGGAAGCTTGGTTACTGTGTGGCGCCACCGGCGCTGATGAAGGAATTCCGGAAGGTGCACCAGTTCAACTGTTTCAGCTGCAACAGCCCGGTGCAGGTTGCACTGGCAGAATTCCTGAAAAAGAAAGAAAACTATTTACAGCTTGGCACATTCCTGCAAAAGAAGCGGGATCATTTCCAGGAGCTGATGAAGCAAACAAGATTAAAACCACTCCCGTCCCACGGAAGTTATTTCCAGTTGTACAGTTATGCAGGCATCAGCGAAGAGAACGAAAGGGATTTTGCCATCCGGGTAACAAAGGAATACGGCGTGGCGGCCATACCCACTTCTGTTTTTTATAAGAGCGGGGAAGATAATAAAGTGCTGCGGTTTTGTTTTTCCAAAAAAGAATCTACGCTGGAAGAAGCAGCTAACAGGTTGATGAAACTTTGAACGTTTCAAACGTTGCAAGGTTTCAACGTTCTCACACCCCAAACGCTTCCGTTTTTTGGCCTCCGGCCAACAGCCGTAGTAACCACAGATTCGCACAGATCTTTTCACAGATGGCCACAGATAATCTGTGAATCAATCCGATTAAATCTGTGGTAAAATCCTCATACCCCAAACTGCCTCAAATGATGATCCAGGTGTTTGTACATCGCCTGCCCCCACTGCTGCTGCGTGAAAGATCCAAACATAGGATGCGGAAATTTTCCAACATTGCCAGGGCCCAGCGAATAGAATTTATTGGCCAGGCCCAAAAGCTCCTGCTTCTCTTTTTCAAAATCCCGCTCGCCGGTAATTTTAAAATTAGGGGCCGTTGGTAAATTGGGTTTCCAGGGCTCGTCGTTATAGAGCTTTGATTTTATCATCCAGCCTACCAACAACCCCAGAAAACTCCGGGGCATTTTCTTATCACTCAGCGGCACGTTGAATGCTTCTTTGCAATGCGCCAGCATCTGTGCCACATTCATCTTGCCCCATTGCCTTTCTGAAGAAGGAGCCAGCGAATTCATTCGCCGGGTGACCTCATCATAAACATCTTTGTCAAATAAATTCTTCATCTGCAGGGATTTCGTTAAAGATAAAAAACAACCGCTACTTATTTCACCAATACCAAATAACCCCAAGCACCCACCGTCATTTCATCGTCTCCCTTCCATTCATATTGTTTCCCGGTAAAATAGTCTTTGTAAATTCCTTTGTGATATATGGAATGGAGCTTTACCGTAACCGGTTGATCGCTGAAGTTGATGATGGGAATAACCTTGTCTCCATCCTTCTCCCGGCTGAATGAAATGACCCTGTCCATTTTATCATTGTAAATGCGGACCATCTCTCCGCCCCAGGCGCCGTTCCACAATGCATGGTTGCTGTGTTTTAAAGTGAATAATCTTTTATACAGGTCATAGAAGGGATGTTGTTTCCATTCGATCAGGTCTTTATCAAAGAATTTCAGCGATCGGCTCAAACCGGCTTCCTGTCCGCCGTACACCATCGGCATTCCGTTGATCACCGCACAAAGGACCATGCAGGCAGGCAACCCTTCCCCAAAATTGGAGAACTGGTTTCCCTCCCATGAATTCTTGTCGTGGTTCTCGGTGAAGGTCATCCGGAATGCATCCGGGGGCACGGCACCCACATCATGTGCCATATATTCAACCAGGCCGCCAATGCCTTTTTTATTTACAGTGGCATCCTTCATCTTATCCCAGAGGGTCCAGGAATAGGTCATGTCAAATGCTTTTTTATAAAGGTCCCTCGACTCCCATTCCGCCAGCATGAACACCGGCTTGATGGCGTCCAGTTCAGCCCGTACATTATCCCAGAAGTCAACGGGGATGAAACCCGCCACGTCGCAACGGTAGCCGTCAATGTCTGCTTCCTTCACCCAGTACTTCAATGCACCGGTCATGTATTTGCGCAATGCAGGAACATTGTAATCAAAGTCTATCACATCATCCCAGTCGTACCAGGGTGTGGGCTGAAAATTTCCTTCAGGTGATTTGCTGTACCAATCCGGGTGTACTTTGGCCAGTTCATTGTCCCAGGCCGAATGATTGGCCACCCAGTCGAGGATCACGTACATGCCCATGCTGTGAATTTTTTTCACCAGCGCTTTCAGGTCATCCAGGGTTCCGTATTCTGGGTTCACACCCAAATAATCCTTCACCGAATATTCACTGCCCAGCGTTCCCTTCCGGTTCTTTTCTCCAATGGGATGAATGGGCATCAGCCAGATGATATCAACGCCCATTTCTTTCAGCCGTGGCAGGTGTGTTTCAAAAGCCCTGAATGTTCCCTCCGGGGTGAACTGCCGTACATTCACTTCATAGATCGTGGCACTCCTGCTCCATTCGGGGTGTTTAAGCTCTACGTATTTTTTTGGGCTGTACCTGTCTTCGGCAACAGGGGCTGTATTGGTTTTTTCATCTGCCCCGGGTTTGCATCCATAGAATAAAAAAAGGAATAAGAAAGTAAGAATTGCGGCCTGTTTATTTTTCATTACCGTTGAATTTAATTGTTATATACCTTACTGGTTTGTGACCTTGATATAACCGTATCCTTCTGCCTGTTTTTTTACCAGTTCATACAATCCGTCGGGGACTGTGTTGATGCCCGGCAATAAATTGCTCTTTACAAACCCATTTGCCTTCATCGCCGCTTCACAAACAGTAAAATTTGCTTTTTGTCTGCAAGGATGCTTTGAATACCGGCTGCCACCGTTGATCTTTCCTGTGTTACCATCGGGACCGATTTACCGTAAAACACCACTTCAATTTTTGCGGCTGGATCCGCATCCATGACAAGATTGATCCACCGTATCACACGGGCATGAACGGCCGTATCGGAACTGGTGACATCAAATACAATATTATACGGCTGTTTTTGAGCACTTGCAGTGATGGTGAATGCAGCCATCAGTAACATAAACATGATCTTGTTCATAAGAGGGTCTTTAGAAGCCATAAGGTATAAAATCAGTACGGCTAAATCAAACAAAAGACTGTTTTATTGATATAAATCAGCCATTGGACTGACGGGCGTTTTCCTGAATGAACAACCAATGGCATAACTATGTGGGGCACAAAAGCATTAAGATATGGCAACAAAAACAAAGGCCGGAAAGTATGTTTACTTCTTTGGCGGCGGCAAAGCCGATGGAAACGAATCCATGAAAAACCTGTTGGGCGGTAAAGGAGCTAACCTGGCCGAAATGGCGGGTCATCCCAAACTGCGGCTTCCTGTTCCGCCGGGGTTTACGGTCACTACAGAGGTATGCACGTATTATTATGACAATAAAAAGACCTATCCCCGGGCATTAAAGATGCAGGTAGAGGATTCCCTGGGAAGAATGGAAAAGCTTACCGGTAAAAAATTCGGCGACGCCGCAAACCCCTTACTGGTTTCTGTGCGCTCGGGCGCCCGCCGCTCCATGCCCGGTATGATGGAAACGGTATTGAATATCGGGCTGAATGAGAACACCATCCGGGGCGTTGTTGCACAAAGCGGCGACGAACGCTTTGCCTATGATGCCTACCGGCGGTTGATCATGATGTATGCCGATGTGGTGATGGAAAAAGCGGCCGGTGTTGAGCCAAAGGGTAAGGGCATTCGCAAAGCGCTGGATGAAAAACTGGAGCATATCAAACACAAACAGGGATATAAAAGCGATACCGAACTTACCGTGGAAGAATTGAAGGAACTGGTGAAAGATTATAAGAAGACCGTGAAAAAAGTTCTGGGTTCCGCTTTTCCCGATGACCCATGGGAGCAATTATGGGGCGGCATCGGGGCTGTATTTGCAAGCTGGAACGGCAAGCGGGCCATTGAATACCGGCGTATTGAAAAGATACCGGATGAATGGGGCACGGCCGTGAATGTGCAGGCCATGGTATTTGGCAATATGGGCAATAGCAGTTGTACCGGCGTGGCGTTTACAAGAAACCCGGGCAGCGGCGAGAACAGGTTCTATGGAGAATACCTGGTGAATGCACAGGGCGAAGATGTGGTTTCCGGCACCCGTACACCGGCGCCGGTAAATGAGTATTCAAAGAATGCACAGAGCAAACAATTCACCACGCTGGAGAAATTAATGCCCAAACTTTATAAAGAACTCTTCGTTTACCAGAAGCGCCTGGAAAAACACTATAAGGACATGCAGGATATTGAGTTCACCATTGAAAAAGGGATACTCTATATGCTGCAATGCCGTGTTGGCAAACGCAATGGTGTGGCTGCCGTTCGGATGGCCACCGATATGTACAAAGAAAAAATGATCGACGTAAAGACAGCGATCATGCGGGTGGCGCCCAACCAACTGGTTGAACTGCTGCTTCCCATGCTGGATCCAAAAACAGAGATCATTACCCCGGTCATTGCAAAAGGCCTTCCCGCCGGACCGGGCGGCGCCAAAGGCCGGGTGGTGTTCACTTCAGAAGATGCGGTGGCATGGGCATCCAAAGGAGAGAAAGTTATTTTGGTACGGGAGGAAACATCTCCCGAAGATGTGGATGGCATGCACAAGTCGCAGGCGGTGTTAACAACCAAGGGCGGCATGACATCTCATGCGGCACTGGTGGCCCGGGGCTGGGGGAAATGCTGCATCGTTGGCTGCGGCGATATTGAGATACACGCCGATACCAAAACCTTCCACGCAAAAAATAATGTGATCATTAAAGAAGGCGATTGGATCAGCCTGAACGGAACCAGGGGAGTTGTATATGAAGGCAGCCTTGCGCTGGTTGATATTGACATTGACAAGAACCAATCCT